>JALOPK010000102.1 GCA_025453925.1 Candidatus Eiseniibacteriota bacterium
CGACTATTGAAGGCGAGATTGATGGCTCCTCTGAGGAGAGCATGGAGGAACCCAGGGTGCTGTTGAGGTTCGACTTCTCCTCTCTGCCGGAGGGAGCCAAGATCCAGTTCGCTGGACTCATGCTCTCAGATGAAATGGGACTGCCGTGGGACGTTCCCCATGTGCCGGTGCTCGTGGGCGCCCTCACCGAGGATTGGGACGAGTCCTCTGCATCCTGGGATGGCCCATCAAATGGTGAATCCTGGGACAACCCCGGTGGAGACTGGGACCCAGCCCAGACGTCGTACCGAGTTCTCGTGCGCGCAGCGCGAACTCCGGCGAAGATCGTGATAACCGACATCGTGAGGAAATGGGCGAATGGAGAGAAGGAGAACGACGGCCTCATCGTCATGGTGCTGGAGCCTGAAGAGTTAGCCGACGTGCTCCCCTCTTTCACGGCATCCGAACTGACGCCGAGCCTTGAGATCCGGTACTTCCTGCCTGAAGAGGATACCGAGCCAGGAACGAGCCGATAACCCAGCCATGAACTGAGGCGCGCCGTCCAGCAGTCGGCCGGCGCGCCTCAGTTCGATTCCTCTATATCGCCCGCGAAGTCCTCCTCGCCGACACGATTCGACCGCGTTAGCTCCTGCTCGGTCGCATCCACCGCCATGACCAGGTAGGTCCAGTTGGCGGAGGGATCGCCAATCCCGTTCGGGCTTGACCAGACAGTGGTCGGCGGGTGCACGATTGCCGCGCGACCCACATACGTGGGCGGCGAAAGGTCAGGTGTGAACCACGGCTCGTTCGCCATTCCGTAGATCCAGTACTCGGTTGCCGCCGACCACGGGCTCCATTGCAGCACGAGATCGCCTCCGACCAGCTCGCTGGAGAGGTGCATCCAACTGAACACGTAGGCTCTTCCGGCCCACGAAGGGCTGCCGCCCGGAGCCTCGTTGTAGGCACCAGCCATCACATCAGGGCGCCCATCGCCGTTCACGTCGCCTGCTCCAGCCACCGAGTAGCCGAAGTACCCCAACCATTCCTCGTTGGGGGAGACCAGGCCATAGAGCTGGTCTCCGGTCTGCCCGCTAAAGATGTAGGCTCTCCCTGCGTAGTCGGGGCTGTCTCCAGGATTCTCTCGGTTCGCACCGACCGCCACGTCGTCGTATCCATCACCATTCATGTCCCCGACTCCTGCGACCGCCTGTCCGAACTGCCCGCCCGGGGTCTCGTTTGGTGAGGTCAACTCATGGAGTAACTCCCCGCTCTCGCCGCTGAAGACATAGGCTCGCCCCGCGTCGATTGGGCTGTCGCCGGGGTTCTCGAAGGGAGCCCCGATCACGATGTCACGCACTCCGTCCTGGTCAACGTCAGCACTTCCCGAGACAGAGTAGCCGAAGTAGCCGAAGGCTTCTTCGTTGGGTGAGACAAAAGAATGGATCGGAGCTCCCGTCAGGCAGCTAAGTACGTAGGCCCTGCCCGCACCTAAGGGGCTTGAGCCTGGATCCTCCCACGGAGCTCCCACCGCGATCTCCGGACTCCCGTCTCCATCCACGTCGCCCACTCCCGATACTGAATGGCCGAAGCGGCCATCGCCGCGCTCGCCAGGTGAGGAGAGGGCGCACAGCAGCGCTCCGCTCTGCCCGTTGAAGACGTAGGCTCCGCCGTGGTTCACCAACTC
Source organism: Candidatus Eiseniibacteriota bacterium (assembly GCA_025453925.1). Classification (GTDB taxonomy): domain Bacteria; phylum JAFGKV01; class JAFGKV01; order JAFGKV01; family JAFGKV01; genus JAFGKV01. The sequence goes on from JALOPK010000102.1 coordinate 1,664, forward strand.
ACCGGGGGCACCAACCACCACGTCGGAATAGCCATCTCCTTCCACGTCTCCAACAGCGGCAACCGCCGCGCCGAAACAGCCGTGGTGGCATTCGTTGGGCGACATGAGTGTAATGAGCAAGGCTCCAGCTTGCCCGCTGATGATGTAGGCTCTCCCCGCCCATTCGGGACTGCCGCTGGGGTTCTCGCACTGCGCACCAACCAGTATGTCGGGTAGTCCGTCGTCGCTCGCGTCCTCGACTCCCGCGACCGCGCACCCGAACAGGCCCCCTTGAACTTCATTCGGGGAGGCCAACTCGTGGAACAACACTCCGGTCATTCCGCTGAAGACGTATGCTCGCCCGGCATTGACTGGGGTGGCGCCCGGATCCTCACGCGGCGCTCCCACGACCAGGTCGTCGCATCCGTCGCCATCCACATCCCCGGCTCCAGATACCGAGAGACCGAAGGAACCACTTTGTTCCTCATTCGGGGACAGAAGTGCCTGCAGCGTCTCAGCAGTGCCCGACGCTGCAGCAACCATCATGAGCAACGAGACAACTGCTGCCGCTCTCGTGATCATGGCTTCCCTCTCTCTCCGCGGGGCCGAAGCGCTCGGGTCATCCGCGTTCAGTGCCGCGTGCCTCGACACAAAGCACGGCCGGCTCCACCAGTGAACACCTCGCAGCCCAGAACGTCCGGGAAGTAGAGCCTGCGCTTACCTGACTCGCCCAGACCTCAGCGCGGGTGTGTCCGCAACACGCTGCACCAATGCATCGGAGGCCCCACTATCTATCACTAGAAATCATACTCTCGAACGTAGACGCTCACGCCGCCGGCGGTATCATGGTAAAAGAGGGATAGAAAGTACCCCCCTTGTTTGGATGTGTACCTGACATACATAGCCTCAGACAGATCACTTATGTTTTCATCGCTGAATTCCTCAACGAACTCATAGCAGAAGTCGATCCTGATGCAGTTGAGGCCAGGATCCGCTTCCGGCGTAATGTCCTTGACGGCAAGTATGTACCTATCAAAGTCACAATTCTCGCACCCCTTCCAAATGACGACCAGGTCATCATTACCGTGACCTGTCAGGTCTCCGGAGTCGAGGTGGAACAGCTTGCAGTCGCCCGGGATATCCGGTTCGCCGTGAGGATCCTCCAGTTTGATCTTGTACTCCTTGAAGACATCTGCGCTCACCTCCACCGAATGCCGCACGAAACTTATCGTCTGCGGTTCACTGACATTCCTGACGATGCTGATGTTGACTCTGGTAGTCTCATGTTGGGTGATCTCCGTCTTGGCGAAGTAGTACGGGTGGTCGAGCAGAGAGGAGCAGAGAGACCCAGAACTATGCCTGAGCGTGTCCGTATCCAGTTCGTGAACAAACAGAACGTCATCGGGAGTGACGGTGCCCACCGTCAGAACGACCAAATCGTAGGTCTCAGCTCGCGCGATGACCCCCATGTACTGGATGGGTTTCGGGAAGTACTCGCTGAACTGCGAAACCACCCGGAGTACTCTTGTGTAGTCAGGATTGTAAGCGTTGAAAGAAAGCGTGTTCTCGTCAGGATCTAGGGTTAGGTACCCAACACGGAAGAACGACTTCCATATGTTGGCAGGGGTTTCTTCGAACTCCTGCTTGTATCCAACGACTATCCTACAGATACCATCTCCATCTTCAGGGGCCAGTGTCAGCTGCCTGAAGTACTGGGTCGCGAGCCCGTTCTCGGTTAGGATGTTATCGAACTCGCCGCAGTTGAGGAATCGGTAGGTTGAATTGTCTATGTCAAACACGAAGTACCAGATCCGGCTCTGACCAGGTTCGCGGCCATAGCCAAGGAATACATAAAACCTCTGCGTTGATCCGCCAAGATCATCGAAGAAGGCGAGACTATAGATGTAGCCACTTGTGGGAGGATAGGCCGCGCAGTTCTCTGATGACAAGAGTAAACTTAGCCTTACTTCCCACTCGTCTCCGTCGGTGAACTCAAGGATCCTAATGTGATAGCCGTGACTATCATGAGTCAGCAGTACCAGTTTCCTGTCGCCGCTCTCCTCCAAAGGGAGGGAGTTGTTCTTGTACGATGAGGCGATAATGGTGTTTTCGGCTATGATACTACTCATCGCAAGTCCCCCTTCGTAGAGCGCAGCCCGCCCGGAGCCATAGGCAAGGTCGAAGAAGTACTACCGGATGCCAAAGCACTCAAGTAACAGCACGTCCGTTACCAGAACTAACTAGAGGTATGTCACTCCCGACCATCTGTCAAGAGGAATCTCTCGTCGGCCGGGTTCCCCCCCTCCTACCCTCCAATGCTACCTGGTGTCAGCCTCGAAGTCGTCCTCTCCGACTCGATTGGATCGCGCCAGCTCTTGCTCGGTCGCATCCACCGCCATGACCAGGTAGGTCCAGTCGGAACCAGGATAGCCGATGCCGTTAGGGCTGGACGAGGTGGTGGTGCCGAGAAGCAGAGACGTGGGTTGGGTCAGCGCAGCGTGACCCAACGGTCGTGAAACGCATCAGCGGGCCAAGCAGGCCCGCGGCTGGGTCGGGTTGCGCGAGACTAACCCGACCTGCGTACTGAGTATTCCCATGGTCCCCGTGGGAGCGTCTTCAACCGTGATCATATCACCGCGGAGCGGCGCGGTCTCGATCCCACGCAGAGCATGGGATCGAGAGAGCTTTCCGCCGCGCGCTCTCGCGGCTGCCGCCGTTCCAGGCTGACTGCGTGTCCGCTGACTACATGCCTTCCGGAGGCGTGGTTCGCGGAAAACGCTACGTGCCCAACCCTTCGCCGTGGGTTGACGGCGTGGTGGCAATGTGCTACATTCGGGGAAAATGTGGCACATAGGTCTGAGGGCGGGGAGTTCGCGACAAAGGAGCATGAGCATGAGACGCGTGTCGGTGCGCGAGATGCGGAGCGTGGTGGGCCGCCTGGGTGAAATCCTCAAGGTGGATGGCGAACTGATCGTCACGACGCGAGGCACACCGATCGCCAGAGTGACTCCTGTCACACGGAGGACTCCGTTGCCCTCACACCGTGACCTGCGGTCGAGCATGGAGCGGCTGAATCGTGGGAGCGAAGAGGTGATTCGAGCCGATCGGGACGGGCAATGAGTAATCGTGTCTACTTCGATACGAGCGCCGTGGCCAAGTGGTACCTCAATGAGCCGCGCTCCGACGACGTCGAGGCGTACCTGCGCAACCATGAACCGGTGGTCGTGAGCTGGCTCACCATCGTGGAGATGCGTTCCCTGTTGGCTCGGCGCCGTCGGGAAGGAGACTTCTCGCCGGAGATCGAATGGCGGGTCTTCGCGACGTTCCAGGAAGACATCCGGGCCGGCCACCTGCTTCTCCACCACCCAATGGACGATGTCCCCTCGTCGGCAACACGGATTCTGGGGGAACTCACCGATATCCCGTTGCGCACGCTGGATGCGCTTCACCTCGGGTTGGCCCTTGACGGGGGAGTTACGTCGGTCGGAACCGCCGATCGCGTGATGGCTGTGGCGGCTCCTCGACTGGGGATGACGGCCCTGGCGTTCTTCTGACCTACTCGACCTTTGCCTCACTGGGCTGCACCGACGAGATACGGGTCGGGTGAACAGGCGTATGCCCCGCCGGGGGCTCTGTGCCTACAATCGCTCTGTGGGAGCCCCGCATCCGACGGTGCTGGACCACGCCTGCGCAGTCCATAGCGCGTCATGCTCCTTGTTTCGGAACAGATCGCGGGCATTCCGAGGGAACGCCCGAACCGGCGAGTCCAGGACATCGAAACCCGGCGTCGACACACCGCGGAGCGGCACCGTTCCGATCCCACGCAGAGCATGGGATCGAGACCCCATCCACCGTTTCCAGGGCCATAGTCCAAGGTGGGAGGACTGGGGCGCCCTCCCCCAGGGGTCTGGGCACTATTCTCATATGAGAATAGTGGTGTGACGGGCACACCGCTATGGCCGTACCCCAACTCGGCCAGCGGAACCCGTTGGACCCACGGCAGCCTCACCCCGGTCAGGGCAGCGAGACGGTCGTGACGGCAGGGCAAGCCCGCAGGGCGGTTGCGGCGGCATCCGGCGGTCGTTTCTTGACCGTGATTCCATGACACTCGCCCCCAGACCATTCCTGCCAAGGAGCAGCTCGGTATGCCCATGACATTCGCGGAGAAGGTGCTGGCGCTGAAGGCCGGCGTGGACTCGGTGGTGCCGGGACAGATCGTGACCGTGAAGCCCGATCATGTCCTCATGCACGACAATGCCTCGGCCATCTTCGGCAAGGTGGCGGATGCGCTGGCGACCTATGGGATCGCGAATCGCGAGATACCGGTCATCGTGCTGGATCACGTGATCCCTGCAGCCAGCGAGAAGGATGCAACCGGGCACAAGAAGATCAGGCAGTTCGTCGAGCGCTATCAGCTGCCGCACTTCTTCGACATCGGCCGCGGCATCTGCCACCAGGTCATGATGGAGGAGCGTTTCGTCCGCCCGGGCCAACTCCTCCTGGGTTCTGATTCTCATACCTGCACCTACGGCGCCTTAGGCGCCTTCGCCACGGGGATCGACCGCACGGAAGCGGCCGCGCTGTTGCTCACCGGCGAGACCTGGCTCAAGGTACCGACTACGTTCCGGATCGTGCTGCGCAGGGCCCTCAGGGCGCCGGCGTCCGCCAAGGACCTGGTGCTCTCGCTCATCGGAAAGCTGGGGGCCGACGGCGCGGACTATCGCGCGGTGGAGTTTCACGGCTCGGTCGGCACGCTTTCCATCGAGGACCGGATGACCATCGCCAACATGGGGGTGGAGATGGGCGCCAAGATCTTCGTGTTCCCCGTCGATCACTCGACGCGAGAATGGCTCTCGGCGCGAGGATTCGGGCCCGATGCGTATGAGCCCGTGTGGGCTGATATCGCCGCGACCTATGAGCGGGAGATCACCCTGGACCTGGCGGAGATCGTCCCCGTGGTGGCAATGCCCCACAAGGTGGATAACGTGAAGCCGGTTACCGAGGTCGCCGGCCTCCCCGTGCAGCAGGCCCTGCTGGGCACCTGCACCAATGGGCGGCTGAGCGATCTGCGGATCGCCGCGGACATGCTCAAGGGCAACAGGGTGGCCGCGGGCATGCGCCTTCTCGTGCTGCCGGCGTCTCGCGAGGTATTGGCGGAGGCCATGGCATCGGGCATCGCGTCGACCCTCGTCGAGGCGGGCGCGGTCATCCTGCCGCCGGGATGCGGCCCCTGCCTCGGCGCGCACCAGGGAGCGCTGGCCCCGGGTGAACGCTGCATCAGCACGGCGAATCGCAACTTCAAGGGCCGCATGGGCTGCAAGGAAGCCGAGATCGTGTTGGCGAGCCCGGCCACGGTGGCGGCCAGTGCCCTGCGGGGCGTGATCACGGACCCGCGAGAGGTGATACAATGAGCGTCTGGAAGTACGGCGACGACATCAACACCGACATGCTGTTTCCCGGGAAGTACACCTACACCTGCGCCACCGCGGAGGAGATCAAGCCGCATCTCCTGGAGGATCTCGATCCCCGGTTTGCCTCCGCGGTGCAGCCGGGCGATATCATCCTGGCAGGCAAGAACTTCGGCTGCGGCAGCTCCCGGGAGCAGCCCGCCTTGGGACTCAAGGCCGTGGGTGTCGCGGCGGTCATCGCGAGGAGCTTTTCGCGGATCTTCTATCGGGCTGCCATCAACCAGGGCCTGCTGCTGGTGGAATGCCCCCCGGCGGTGGATGGATACACCGAGGGCGATGAGGTGACGCTGGACCCGGCCAAAGGGACCGTCACCGTGGGCGCGAAGTCGTACGGCTTCCCGAAGCTGCCGGACCGTATTCTGGCCATCCGCGATGCGGGAGGCCTGCTCCCATACACCCTGACGACGCTGAAGGAGCGGGGACAACACGGTAGCGGATAGCACCCGCGGGGCCTGCGAGATTGCTGTAACCGCGCGCCGGGCGCACGCAGTCCCTGCCTGAGTGACTCGGCACAGTCGGCTGCCTGAGAAACCTCATCAGATGCACACGCTGCTTGCCTGGTGTCATGCTCCGGGTCGATATTGCCGGCAGTCGAATCGACTGAAGGTGGGCAACGGGGACTCCACGATGGGTCTAAGCGTGACCGCGTCTCAATGGGATTTCTACGCAGTGTTGCCACTTTGCGCGCAGCAGGGGACGCACCTGAAGCGCAGGGTCTGGGCGCAGCGTGTCCTGGCAGTCACTCTCCTCACGGGTACCCTTCACGCGCAGCAAGATGTCACCTTCGATGCCATTGGCTTGGAACGAGGGCTGAGCCAGAGTACGGCCCAGTGCGTTTTGATGGACAGCCGCGGCCTGTTGTGGGTCGGTACGCAAGCCGGATTGAACCTGTACGACGGCGCCCACGTCAGCATCTTCCGTTGCGATCCCGCCGACTCCACAAGCCTCTCCAACGATGATGTGATCTCCCTGTGTGAAGACAGCACCGGTGCGATATGGGTCGGCACACGGTACGGTCTCAATCGGTTTGACACCCGCACGGCCTCGTTCCGCCGCTTCTTGTGCGAGTCTGATCACCGGGGGGGACTGCCGCACAATCATGTTGGTGCGTTGGCCGCGGGTTCCGTACTCTGGGTGGGAACTCGAGGCGGGGTCGCCCGGCTGGACCCGACCACGGGTCAATGGCTGCCGCTTCCCGCGGCGGACGCACGCGACAGCGCCTTGACAGGAGATGCCATCACCGCCTTGTGCGTGCGCGGCGACACGGTGTGGGCCGGAACAAGCACGCGCAGGCTCTTCGCCGTGGACCACTCGGGCAGGGTCGTGGCGTGCCGTGCCATGCCCGAGAGCAGCCCCCCCCATCAGGCGGGTCTGCACACGTTCGCCCTCTTCGTGGACAGCCGACATCGACTCCTGGCGGCGGAGCGGGCTTCGGGCGTGTTTGTCATCGATGCGTCGGCTGAGGCGCTTGCACCGCTCGACGAGACGGTGAATCAGATCATCCGTGAACGAGAGTTCCTCGTTACCTGCATCACCGAGGATGCCGGCGGGAGCCTCTGGATCGGCACGCATGGCGGCGGCCTTCTGCGGTTGCGCGGTGATGGCATCTCTCACTATGACACCGGCCTCGGCGGATGCGGCCCCCCCAGCAACCACTATTCCAGCCTCTGCCCCCACTCATCCGGCATGCTGTTTGCCGGTTCGATGGATCACGGCGTAATCACGGTACGGCCCGACCGCTTCGCCCGCCTGGTTCCGGGATGCGGCCCCCACGAATCGTTGAGCGGCCCCGTGGTGACCGCCCTGTGCGAGGGTCGCGAAGGCGTCCTCTGGGTCGGTCTCATGGATGGGATCGACCGGGTTGACCTGGCCACTGGTCGGGTGACGACAATCCGGCAGGTGAAGGGGGAAGGGGGAGTTCTGAACCTCGCCAACGTCTACTTCCTCCACGAGGACGAACGGGGACTCCTCGCGGGGGGGTACCCACTGGGCTTGGTGCGTCTCGCGCCGGACCTCCAAACCTATCGCCGGATAACGACGTCGCGGATGGTTGGAGGAGCAGCGTGGAGTGAGACAGGGGAACTATGGATCGCGGCGCTGAACGAGGGGGTCTGGCGGCTCGACCCGACATCCGGAGCTGAGCGGCACTACCTCCATGATGCGGTCTCGGGCCTCGATCTGCGCGGCAGAATGGTCTTCGAAGTGCTCCCCGCGGGAGGAGACCTCTGGATCGGGACGAGCGACGGGCTCTTTCGCTTCAACCCCGAGGCCCAGACCACCACCGGGTACGCTGCGGACTCTCTCGGGGGACTGCCGGATCCAGAGATCTTGTGTCTCCTCCGCTGCGAGCGATCC
>JALOPK010000103.1 GCA_025453925.1 Candidatus Eiseniibacteriota bacterium
CCTGGAGGGCTATCTGGTGACCGCGCCCAACGGCAACTCCCTCTGGACGAAGATCATCCAGCCCGATCCTGCGATGTACCCGGGGCAGGCGTTCCCCGCGGTTGTCTTCGTGCCAGGCGGGCTCGGCGCGGGTGAAGGCGGCAACCTACAGGTGGCCGCCTCAGGGTTCGTGGAAGTGCATTTCAATGCCGAGGGACGGGGTGGGCTGCATCCCAGCGAGGGCATGGAGGATCACAACGGTTTTATCCATCAGGACGATCTCAAGGGGGTGATCGAGTTCACCCTCGGTCTTCCCAACGTGGTCGAAACCAACCTAGGTGTGGTGACCAGCAGCTACGGCATCACCATGGGCGCGGGATGCCTGGGGCGATACCCCGGCATTCAGGTCGCCTACCTGATTGACCAGGAGGGGCCGTCTGACAACTTCGTGACGAGCATGGAGCCATGGTCATTGGACGAGGATCCGTCCAATGACCGCCACCAGCAGGCATACGCGCTGTTCGGTCACTGGAGCGTCGACAGGGATCCCTCGCCCGAGAATCTCGCCTGGTGGGCGGAACGAGAGGCTGTGCGCTTTGTCAGCGGCATGCGCGGTCGATACCTGCGGCTCCAAGCCGAGATGGATCACGCGCAGCCGCCCAATGCCCAATGGCCTGGATTCGACTACCCTCCCGTATGGTATCCATGTATGCATGCCGTCGACCTTATCAACGTCGCTACCTTGGGCGGCGTGCCGTGGACCCGTGTCAACCCGGCGTCCTTGGGCAACGAACCAGGCACGATGTACGATCACGACAATCCGCCGCTCTACTACTCGGGATCCATGCAGAGCCACCCCGGCGAACTGCAACGCGCGATCCGGGAGATGGCGGCGCTGCCGCCCCTCACCTGCATCGACTTCGACTGGGAACTGCCCGGGCTCTGAGTGGAGGTGCCCGCGAGTCCACGGGACGTCTGACTCGCCCCGGCGCGGTCCATCGGCCGGGTGTCGCATCCCGCTCGGTCGGCGACGCCAACGGGCCGCCCGCCGCGGCCACGTGGCGGGCGCACTCCCGCCGGTAGGGTGCATCAGAACGGCACGGAGCGGAGCGGAGCGTTTCGTTCCGGGACTACTCCGTCGTCGAGACACGGCCGAGTGCCGCGATGAGTTCCGGATTGCCTCCCTCCTCAGCCAGGTCGAGCGCGGTCTTTGCGTCAGTAGTGCGCAGGAGTTGGTTTGCCCCATGTCGGAGCAGGAAACGAACGGCCTCGGGCTTGCCCCTCGTCACGGCGCGGTGGAGCGGGGTGAAACCTTTCCCATTTTGGGCATTGATATCGGCGCCATGCGCAAGGAGCAGGGTTGCCATGTCGCAGAACGAGCGGCCGACTGCCAGGTGGAGCGGCTGCCATCCGTTGGCATCGGCGGCGTTGGCGTCTGCACCGTATTCGAGAAGCAGGGAAGCAATTTCCCGCCGGTCCTTGTGGGCAGCCCGGTGCAGCGCCGTGACGCCGCGCACGGTGCGCAAACGGGGATCTGCGCCATGCTCCAGGAGCACTCTGGCGACATCGACGTGACCCTTGTCTGTCGCCCAGTGCAGCGCGGCCCACTCCCGTGAACACCGGGCATTGACATCCACCCCCTGGCTGATGAGCCCCTGCACAGTCGCGAGGTCGCCGCGTTTCGACGCATCGCAGAGCTCGGAGGAGGTCCTCCTGGCACCACAGTGCACCAGCAACACGACGGGAGCGGCAGCGAAGCACGCCAAGATGAGACGAAACAAGAGGCTCCAAGCTCCTTTCACCAACGCGTCGTCCGCCGCAGGCTCCCGCCATGGGAAGCGTCGCGTACTGACACGCGATTCGAGGTGCGAGCGTAGTTCGGTTGAATGCGCGACGAATTCGCCGAGCGGCGTCTCCGCCTACAGGTCTCCCGACCAGGTGCCCGTGACGCCGCCGCCGAATGACCACGAACCGGAGTTTGCGGTGTCAGACAGATCCTCGACTCGATACTTGGCCTCGAAGTCGAAGCTGAGCGATCCGCCCGGCCGATAGGCGAGGCCCGCCAGGAACTCCGCGCCTCCCGTCATGTCGGTCTCGTTTTCCCATGAGCGGTAGTTCAGCCCAAGGCCTGCGCCGACATACGGATCCAGCGAGGCGGAGCCCAGCGGATGGAAGATGCCGTCAACCGCGATGGGAACATACGTCACGTCGTCGTACTTGGTCCACGACACATTGCCTGCGAGAGAAACGTACGAACTAAGCCAGTAGTTGGCCTGGATGCCGAGCATCGGGGAGGTTCCGGCGTCTCCCGGCGGATTGTAGATGCTGGCGGTGGCGGTGACGGAGATGTGTCCCTTTTCTGCGGCAGGGGCGGGAACGGCAAGCAGGAGCAAGAGACCCAAGACGGCAATTGCAGGACGCATAGCCACTCCTTTGTGGAACCACGAACAGAGCAAACGATAGTCGGCAACTACCAAACAAGGTGTGTGTGCGTCAAGAGGCGGAGAAAGGGTGGTCGGCATACGGGAAACAGAGTGATGAAGGAGGCTTGTACTCATGATGTAGGTGATGTAGGAGGGCCTTCAGGCCCGACAAAGCGCGTTGCGGCTATGGCCGCCCGTTCAGGATGAAACCGCTCCCACTGTTTGGTCCGTGCGGGCCAGCCGTTTCCGCACGCATCGGGGGACAATGATCGTGGGGGAGTTGCTGACAGGGGCAGAGGCGCAACGGGGGGATGGCCAGACGGTCATCCCCCCGTCGGAGCAAGGAACCCTATCGGATCAAGATGTAGGGCTTGGTGGCGCTGAGTTGCAGGTCGTCAGACTCGAATGCGAGCCTGCAGACGTAGCGCCCCGAAGGCAGCGTCGAAGTCGGCGCCCACGAGAGCGACCGCCATCCGGACCCCAACTCCTCCCCGTCCATCATGGACGCCACGCGCCGGCCGGCGATGTCATAGAGGTCCATGGACACCATGCCGGGGGCAGGCAGGAAGAAGCGAACCGAAGCCGGCCCATTGGTGGGAGTCGGCCTGGGCTGCACGAGCCACAGCGTCGTTGGTCCGCCGAGAGTGGTCACGTCCACCGGCCCGAATAGCGTGCCGACACCCGATGGCGCTACCGCTTCCAGCCAGTAGAAGTAGGTCTGACCCGGCTCGACGCCTTCGTCCTTGAACGATGTCGAGGTTACCATGCCGCCATTGAGTTGGCGCCACGATTCAGTCTCGGCCGTCACGTTGCGGTACACATTGTATCCGGCGATCTCCCATGTCACCGTGGGCGACCATGAGAGCGTCACGGCGCCCTCGCGGGAGCTTGCCGAGAGGCCCGCTAACTCGATATCCTCATCGACCGGGCTCCCGGTGGACACGATAGTACGCATGAAGTAGGTCTCGTTCCAGGTATCCCAGGTCGTACCGTTGAAGTCCCACGCGCGGCCGTTATCGGCAGAGTCATACCCGTAGGTGGGCGTGTTCACCCCATCATAGAACATGCAGACCAGGAACTCGGCCGTGACCTGCTTGTTCTGCGCGGACACGTCGACCTCGAACCACCCGGTACCGGTCGGCGTGGCCGTCACGGCGTTGGTGATCTGGTTGCCGGTGACCGTGTCATACGTGCGGGCACTGAACGAGCCATTGCCGCCACCAGCGCCACTGAGGGAGTTGATGTAGTACTTCAACTTCTTGATGGTAGCGGGAAACTGCGGCGGGGTCATCTGAACGCCGGAGCCTTGGCCCGCGCTAGGCCAGTAGTAGCCGCTGCTGGGTGTTCCGTCATCGTAGATGAGTTCCACGGTCTGCCCGGGTCCGCCCCCGCCCATCGCCTGCACTGCTGCGTAGGCATCGAGCTTACCCCAGCCGAAGTCCTTCTGCCATCCCTGCCCGGTGTAGGAGTCGTGGCGGGCGGTGTTCTGGAGCGCGTCCCTGATCTCGGTGTAGGACGCCGTCGGCTTCTTGTCCAACATCAGAGCGATGCAGCCTGCGACATGCGGCGTCGCCATGCTCGTTCCCTGCATGTAGAGGTGGGCCCCATCCGGCGCCACGTAGTAGCGCTGGTTCTGCATGTAGTTGGGCTCGGCTCCTGCTGACATCACCGACGCGATGATCTGGCCGGGCGCGGCCAGATTCGGCTTCTGGCGGCCGTCGGCCGTCGGGCCGTTGCTGCTGAAGCCGGAGATTTCGCCCAGTGTCTCGCCGACATTGTAGCCGTTGCCGTCGATGTCATACCACTGGATCTTCGTATTGTACGATCCTACGGTGATGGCCTGCTTGGAGCTGCCCGGCATCCCGACGATCGACTCCAGAGAAATGTGATCCAGCCAGTGCACGGAGTATTGATTCCGCTCGAACCAGCCATCGGTCTGGCCACCCTGCGGCACCGAGTTGTTCGCGGAGAGTCGGATCGCCCAGGTTCCCTGGGTCACGCCGTCGTTGTAGTCCCATAGGGTGATGTTGAAGTAGCCCTTGTGGCTCACCGGGTGATTGCTGTTCGAGTACACCCATACGGTATCCCCGGAGCTCATGATCCATCCGGGCCACGTCGTCTCGTCCGGGCCGAACATGTTGGAAACGCCGCCCCACGGATCGATGACTTCCAGGTTGAACTTGTCGCCCAGCTTGTACCAGACCTCGAATTTGACCTCACCCGTCAGCTGATCCTCCCCGGGCGTGCCGGTAGTGAACGACATGAGCAACGGGGTGCCGGCAGTCACCTGGCCACGGGCATGCCAGTTCTGCTCCTGATCGTTGCCTGCAGCGATGCAGACGGGGATGTTGCGGGTGGTGATGAAGTTGTCGACGCCCTGTTCGAAGAGAGTTGATCCATCATGCGGGCCCATCGTGACGCCCTGGCTCCAGCTCACGACCATCGGCTTGTTGAGCTGGGTCTTCTTCGTGTACAGGTAGGCCAAAGCATCCAGCGAACCCATGGTGCTGGGAGAGGTGTACCAGGGCGGGGCAAATCCGTACGTGAAGATATCGGCGGAAAGGTTCGACACCATCATGATGTCGGCCTTGGGCGCCATGCCGATGTAGCCGGCCGAGGACGCGCTGCCATCCCCTGCCGCCGTGCCGGCGCAATGAGAACCGTGTGCGCCTTCATCGGTCATGGTGCACTGGCCGGCATCGATCTGCTGTTTGGTCCACTCGCGGCCGTAGGTGTAGCCGGAGGGGGCGGGACCGGTCTGGGACCACTGATCCCAGATGTACTGGACGCGGGTCTTGTTGGTGGCATCCAGAAAGTCGGGATGATACGGGTCGATTCCGGTATCCAGAAGGCCGACAATCACGCCGTTGCCGTCATACCCGAGTTCCGTTCGCACGCGGGTGCCGCCGCATTCGGGCACGCTGACGTCCATGCAGTTGTAGAGCCGGTATGACGCCTCGATGGCCTCCACGTCCTGCAGAAGCGCGAGCGTCTCCAGCTTCTCAAGGGGAATCCGCGCTGTCACGATGTCCCCCAGGACCGATCCGACCGATGCCCCGGCAGCTTCCAGTTCGCTGCGGGGAGCGGTGGTCTTGATGAGTACCGGGACAACGATTCCCTTCGGATCGACGGCTTTGCCCAGGGCTGCATTGGTGAAGCCCTTGGCGAACATGGCCGGATCCTTGTGGAGGAAGAGGAGCTTCGGGTCGACCTTGCGAGCTGCTTCGGGCGACATGACCGCGGCAGAGGCCATGTGAACCCAGACGAGCATGGCGAGGGCAACCAGGAGATGCGCTCTTCGCATTACACCCTCCTTCGGTGCACAGAGACAACCTGGCACGACTGACCGCCGGGCGGCGGTCCCGAAACCAGATCACACTCACACAATGTAGATGCCTCACCCGGGATTGCTCAAGACCAATAACCGAGACCCGACGATCACACGCAGACGTGCCCGGCGGCGGAATCGCCTCAATCACTCCCGACGGATCCGATCGAGCCGAAATCATAGCGCATGCACCAAGGGTCTGCCAAGGATCTGGGTCACATGATTCGTGTGATCTGCGTCACGCGAAGGCGTTCACGGTGGTCAGTGCCTGGGCAAAGCGCCATCCGGTGACGGATCGGAATGCCCTCATCCGCTTCCCTCGACCGTGGCGGAAAGCCTCTCGCACAAGGCGCACCCCGAGCCGCACGCGCCCCTGCGGAGAGAGAGACAAAACGCCGACGTCATCGGCCGTGGGGAACTCGCAGACTCGGCGAAGCCAACAGCGAAGCGCGAAACCCAACTATTCTAACATTAGAATAGCGGCGCATGGATCGTCCTGAGACCTATGTCGGTCGCCCCCGTGTCGGCTACGAAAGCAGGAACTTCTCGCCCCGGGATTCGCCGACCGCGGATACGCGGATGGCGGGCAGATCCTTGACGGGGCAGTGGTATTGGCAGATGCCGCATCCCGTGCAGCGCGTCGGGTCGATCTGCGGTCGCTTGAGCGTCACAGTGGAGCCGTCCCGCGCCTGGATCACGACTTCGCGCGTCCAGATCGCCTTGGGCGAGACGGGGCAGACCTCTTCGCACACTACGCACGGCGTGTCCATCGCCCATGGGAGGCAGCGACCCAGGTCGTAGAACGCGGTGCCGATCCTCACCGGCCCCCGATCGGGCGACTCCTGCCCGAGTTTGGCCGAGGGGGTGAGAGCCTGAATTGCCCCGGTCGGGCACACATGACCGCACAGGACGCATGATACCTCGCAGTAGCCGGCGTCGAAGCGCATGACCGGAGTCCAGAACCCCTCGATTCCGGCCTCGGATGTCGCGAGCTGAATCACGCCGGTCGGGCACGATCGGGCGCACATTCCGCATCGCGCACACCGCGCCAGAAAATCGGTCTCAGGCAGCGCCCCGGGGGGGCGGATCCGCCGCTCCGCGGGAGCCTTCGGCGAGGGTGAGCCGCTGCGAATCACCGGCCAGGCAATAAGCCCCGCCAGAGCGGCGATGGCCGCCCGTCTGCCCCTGACATCGGGAGTTCGACGCTCAGGGACCGGCCTGCCCACTTGGCCGCACGCGATCGCGTTCTCAGGGCAGGCAGTTCGGCAGTTCATGCACAGGATGCACTCGGACCGCGCCACCTCAGTACTGGGTGCCGCCGCGCCGTTGCAGGACAGCTCACACACACCGCAGTTCGTGCAGGCTCCCGGGTCGCGGCGAATGCCGAAGGGGGTCCATCGCGTGAGGAGCCCCAGCATCGCCCCCAAGGGGCACAGAGCGCGGCACCAGAACCGGGGCACCGCCAGGTTGGCGAGCAAGACGGTCGCCAGCAGCAGCGCCGGGAGAATACCGCCGGGAAACCGTGGGTCATGGCTGAACACGGGAACGCCCACACCGGCCAGTAGTGGCCCAAAGAGGCTCTGGATCCCCCGCGCCGTCAACGACAGAGGATCCAGGAGCCCCACCAGGAGCGTGCCCAGCAACGAACTCACCAAAAGGCCCGTGAGGAGGTAGTACTTGGCGGCAAACAGCGGGCGCGGCGCATTGGCGCTTCGACGGCCCGCGGGACGGCGCCGGCGCATCGAGCTCACGGCGTCATTCATGCACCCCAGGGGGCAGACCCAGCCGCAGAACGCGCGCCCCAGAAAGAGAGTCACCACCACGACTGCCAGAGAGAGCGCCAGCGACCCGTGGAGCGTTCGGCTCGACAGCATGGTACCGACTGCCAAGAGGGGGTCCGCGTGGAAGAACAGGTCGACTGGCCAGCCACGAATCCAGCCGGTACGCCCGGCCGTCAGCAAGACCAAGAAGAGCAGGAGGAAGAACCCCTGGTAGGCGCGGCGGACGGCCCGGTGAGTCATGTCAATTCTCAGTAATCAGTCGGGTCTCTGGGTGCGAGGGCACCCAGGGTTTTCAAGGTTGAGAGTACGCCGGCTTGTTGTAGCCACGCCGCTCTGCGGCGTGCCGCCCGGCGCGGAGCGCCGGGGCGACAGTCCGTGGTGTGCCACGCCATCTCCTCGCCCAGCGGGGGAGGAGATGGGTGAGGGGGCACAAGGCCTGGGGCTCTCGGCCCTCCGCCGTCAGCTATCAGCCGCAGGAGTCTCGCTGGCCCCCTCATCCTGCCTTCTCCGTGGGGAGAAGGGGTGTTCTCCCTGCCCGGTCCCCGGTTCGCACTCGCCCTGCGCCGCCTACCCATGGCTGTTCGCGCCAGGGCGGAGTGTTTCGACATAGAGCGGAACTCTCACGCGCCACCGAAACTCCTCCCCACAGTGTCGAGTATCTCCTGCGGCCCGTGGCCAGGGGGAAGCCGCCAGGGTGGGAGTGGAATCGGACATGGTGAACATCTCGCGCAACAGGAAAGCTGAGAGCCGAAAGCTGAGAGCTCGTGTCACGTCGTCACAGGATTCAGGGTGCGCCACAGAGACGTGCCGACGCCGCGACGTTCCGCTTCCATGATGCTTGGCACGTCGGATGCCCGCCTCCCCATGAGCTCCGCCGCCCACGCATCAAGGGCGACTTGATCGGTGCCCGCCGCGATCTGCTCGGTCGCCACCACGTCGGATGCCCGCCCGCCGGTGGGACCGTTTCGTACCAGCGCGCGGGTTCCATCCACCACTACCAGCGTGGGGACGAAAGCGCCCGCCAGGTCGGCGATCACCACGTCGAGTTTCTGGTGAAACGAGTTGCGGCCGCCGGCCAGGAATCCATACCAGTTCTTCATCGTCGCGGAGAGGCCGGCCAGATTGTGATCCTTCACCGCTGGAATGCCGATCAGCCGGTCGGCGCGTTCGAGGAGCCCCGCCAGCCCTTCCCATGTCTGGATGGCCTCTCCCGCAACCGCAATGGGGCCCATGTGGGAGGCTGCAGGGAGCATCACGGTTCCGCCTCCCTGCTCCACCGCCGTGCCGATCTGACTCACCGCGAAGCACCGCAACGGGTTGTTGATCGGGTTGTCCGCGACCATGACCTCCCGGGCGCCCGCCTCCTTGCACAGCCGTACCACGGCCAACACGACGGCGGGTGACGTGGTTGCGCCAAACGACGGCGGACGGTCGAATCCCACATTGGGCTTGATCAGAACCCGCTCACCCGGGCGAACGAAGCGTCCCATTCCCCCCATTGCCTCGACTACCCGCCTGACCGCCGATCCGGGATCAGCCGCGCCCGAAACGGCCATGGCAGACGCCGGAGAGTCGAGGCCCTGCCGGTAGTCAGGGAGACGAGCGCCTTCCCCGCCTCGGCGGACTGGACGTTCATGGAGCAGGGCATAGCCGCCCCCGAGGCAGACGGTCGCCGCGGATGCTCTGGCCACCAGCGTCAGGAACGATCGGCGGTCGGGTCTCATGACGAAAGCTCCAGAAGCCGTGTGCCCAACGCCCGCACGGCCTCTCGGGTCCGAGGCGTGTCGGAGGCGGCTTGGATCTGCACGTACAGAGCGCCCCGCGTCATGAACAGACTCGCTGCGGAGAAGTACCCTCCGAACCCGGGGTCTTCGACCGCATCAGGAGGCCGTTCCAGATCATACATGACTCGAGCCTGATCACCCTGATCGAACAGAAACGCCTCCACGTAGT
>JALOPK010000455.1 GCA_025453925.1 Candidatus Eiseniibacteriota bacterium
CAGCGCAAGAACGCCAATCCAGACATGGTGGAGCAGGTGAAAAACTTCTCCGAGCGCGACGTGCTGGCGGTGAGCGACTACACCTCCCGCATCAAGCCGCCGAAGGAGCTCCTGGCCGAATCCGCGGACTGGAAGAACCCGGACTTCGACTGATCCTCGCAGTACCTCGCCGGCCGCCTCGGGGGATGCATCGCCCGGGCGGCCTCCCTCCCCCTTTTTAAGACGCGGTAACCCAGATGAACGCTCAAGCGAGTGACCGCAGCGGCCTCGTGGTCGCCTTGTTGTCCCTGATCGCCATCGGTCTCCTCGCCGCCATCTACTTCACCCCCATTTGGTGGGTCTCGCTCACCGCGCCCAACTACCCGCCGGAGGCCTTCCCGGACGGGGTGCGCATCCACTTCCACATGAACGGGGTCTTCAACGGCTGCAAGAAGGTCGAAAAGGCCGAGATCCGGGAAGAGGAGGCACTCGACTGCGTCCATGAGATGGACACCATCAACCACTATGTGGGCATGTACCCCATCGCCGCCGGCGGCGTACTGGAGAAAAAGTTCTCTCCTTTCCTCATCACCATGCTGGCGGTGATGCTGCTGGGATTCGCCGTCAACAAGCCCGCCGTTCGGGTGGGCGTGCTCGGCTTGGGATTCGCGGCCATCTTGGGCTGGATGTTCCTCACCTACTACGGACCCGAGGGTCTGCGTTGGCAGACCACCGGCTTCGTGCGCGGGTTGGTCACGTCCCTGGACCAGGAGGCGGGTAAGGGCGAAGAGGCCCAACCGGGGCGTGCGCTGTCGCCGGGCGAGGCCCTGATCGCCCAGCTCAAGGCGGAGCTCGCCAAGAGCACCGGTGAGGCCGTACCCGATGCGGCCGCGGCGGCTGCCGGGGCGACGACGGACAAGGGGAAATCCCAGAAGGCTGCCCTGATTGACAGCCTGCGGGTCACATTCGAGCGGGACCAGGCCAAGCGCGCCCCGGAAGAGCGTCAGGAGTGGTCCGGCAGCGGCTCCCAAGTCATGGCCTGGCACTACGGCAAGAGCCTGGGCCGCTATTTCAACAACCCGGAGGAGATTCGGCCCATGGTGGCCACCATCTCCACCGTCGGGCACGCGATTCCTTGGCTGCTCTTGGGTGCCATGCTGCTGCTGCTCTGGGGCGCGCGCCGCAACGACGGCCCACTCTATTGGCTCCTGGTCCTGGTTCCTCTGGCCCTGCCCGTCTTCTTCCTCATCGACTATTCGGCCTGGCTCTGGTGGTATGGCCACAACCTGAACGCCATGGGCGCATTCACCGTCAAACCCTTCATGCCCACCGTCTTCGGCGACGGCAAGGTGGCCCAGTTCGCCACCCACTCCTACCCCTCCTGGGGCTTCGGTCTCATGCTGCTCACCTCCGCCGTCCTGGCGGTCGCCGCCCTCCTGCGCCGCAAGCAGCTCAGGTCCTGAGAGAACAGGATGTGTTGGGTCCGCGAATGAACGCGAATGAACGCGAATTGAGAATTTGGAATGTTCTAGGTTTCTGGGACGGGCTGGCTCAGTGTGATAGTGAAGCTGGGCGCGGCGGCTTCCGATTCGCTCCTTTCGTGTTCTTCGCGGACCATCCTCTCCTTTCTGCCAACCGGGCGGCACTGGCCGTCTGGCTTTGTTTGCTCGTACCGGTCTTTGCCTGGGCGCACTACCCACCGTTGCAGCCGCTTGTGGACGCGGCGGCGGAGGGGGCGGTTCTGACACCGGAGCCCGGCACCTACTCGGGGCCCGTGGTAGTCGACAAGCCCATGACCATCGATGGCCAGGGTCAGGTGGTGATCGACGGGGGCGGCAAGGGCACCGTGGTGCTGCTCGATACCGACGGGGCCACCCTGAAGGGCCTCACCCTGCGCAACTCCGGCAGCTCCCACAACGACCTCGACTCGGGCGTGCAGGTGCGGGGCAACTTCAACGTCGTGAAGGACAACCGCATCGAGGACTGTCTCTTCGGCGTAGACCTCCAGCAGTCCAGGAACAACATCGTGCGGCGCAACCACATCAGCTCCAAGGCCGTGGAGCTTGGGGTGCGCGGGGACGCCATCCGCCTCTGGTACAGCTTCGACAACCAGGTGACCGACAACGTGGTGCGCGACGCGCGCGACATCGTCGTCTGGTATTCCAAGGACAACACCATCGCCCGCAACGATGCCCGCGGCGGCCGCTATTCCCTGCACTTCATGTACTCCCACGTCAATCACGTGGAGGACAACCACTTCGAAGGGAATACGGTCGGGATCTTCCTGATGTACAGCGATGGGCTCATCGTCCGCAACAACACCGTCACCCATTCCCTGGGGCCAGCCGGCGTCGGCATCGGATTCAAGGAGACCTCGGACTCCGTCATCGAGGGAAACCGAATCCTCTACTGCGCGAACGGACTCTACCTGGATGTGTCCCCCTATCAACCGGACACCCTGAACCTCATCCGCAATAATCTGATTTCTTACAACGGGGTCGGTGTGCGTTGGCTGAACGATTGGCAGGGAAACGAATTCGCCGGCAACCGTTTCAAGGGCAACATCACTCAGATTGTGGTGGAGGGCGGCAAGACCGCCAACCGCAATCTGTGGGAAGACAACTACTGGGACGACTACGAGGGCTTCGACCGTGACGGGGACGGTGTCGGCGATACCCCCTACGAGCTCTATACCTACGCAGATCGGCTCTGGATGGATGTGCCCCAGGCCCAGTTCTTCAAGGGCTCCCCCATGCTCGAGGTAATCGACTTCCTGGAGCGCCTCG
>JALOPK010000456.1 GCA_025453925.1 Candidatus Eiseniibacteriota bacterium
GTGATCACCGGTTCTCACAACTGGTCGAGTTCGGCAGAAACGACCAACGACGAGAACACGCTGATAATCCACTCCCCGGTGATCGCCAACCTGTATCTCCAGGAGTTCGCGGCCCGCTATCACGCGGCAGGCGGCAACCAGCCCCTGGTGCCCGTGGACAATCTGGCCGTGACGCTGAACCCGCAGGGTTCGAATCTGGCCATGACCTGGCAGCCAGTGGCGTGTGGGCACAGCTACGCGCTCTATCGTTTCGCTACCGCGTTCGGCGACACGAGCGGCGTGACGCCGCATGCCGTCATACCGATGCAGCCGACGACCTACACCGATGTGGGCGTGTTGGGGAACACGGCGTTGAACTACTTCTACTATCTGGTGCCGCGGAACCTGGAGGGTGAGCCCTTCGGGCCGGGCCTCCGCTTCGGCGAGTTCGACATGGGCGCCGACATCCCGGCAACCCTGCGGCCGCGCGGGGATGCCGCTCGCTGATCAAGGATATCGCCGCATCCGTCTCGGGTGCGGCGATATCACCACGTGGAAGGCGGACGCTGTGGTGCACGCCGCCAATCCCTCGCTGGTGGGGGGTGGGGGAGTGGACGGCGCCATTCATCGCCCCGCCGGCCCGGGGCTGTTGTTGGAGTGCAGGACACTGGGCGGCTGCGAGCCAGGGAATACGAAGGTGACCGCGGGGCACGCCCTTCCCGCGCCCTGGGTGATCCATGCTGTGGGGCACACCTGGCAGGTGACAACGATGGCGAAGAGGAGCTTCTGGGCCGCGGCTACAGGAGGAGCCTCGATCTGGGGTCCGGTATCGGCCCGGGCGACCTGGCGTTTCCCGCGATCAGCACCGGTGCATACGGATTCCCCGCGTACCGAGCCGCACGGACTGCGCTGCAAGCCGTGGCCGGCTATCTGGGTGAACACGACACGCCTGACGCCGTGGACTTCGTCCTCTTCTGCGATGAATCCTTCTCGATCTGGCGCCAAGCGCTGACTGAACTGACAGGAGCGTCTCGATGACCCTTCGCATGCTTCGCGCCAAGATCCACCGCGTCCGGATTACCGCGACGCAGCTTGAGTACGAAGGGAGTCTGGGTATCGCGAAGGAACTGATGGAGGCGTCGGGTATCCTGCAATGGGAGGAAGTGCAGGTGGCGGTCCTCTCCACTGGTCAGCGATTCACGACCTACGCGTTCGAGGCGCCACCGGGGACAGGCGTCGCGCTCTACGGGGCGGCAGCCAGGCTCGGCAGCGTCAACGATCTGGTCATCGTCATGAGCTATGCCGATATCGAGGGGCACCTCGCGCAGTCCCACCGGCCCACGACGGTCCACATGAGGGATGACGGAATCACGATGAAGTGAGGGGCAATTCTGCGTCACCGAATTGCTGTGCGTGGAAGCGCCTGAAGGTATCGCACTGGTCGAGGAGGTACGCATAGGGCCCCTCGGCCACCACCCGGCCAGCGTCCATGACCACGATTCGATCGACCGCCCGGATGGTGCCGATCCGGTGGGCGATCGTGATGGAGGTCCGACCCCGTAGAAGCGTGCGGAGCGCTTCCTGAACAAGGCTTTCGGATGCTGAATCCAGCGCACTGGTTGCTTCGTCGAAGACGATGATCGGTGCGTCTCGGAGAATGGCGCGGGCGATGGAGAGACGTTGTTTCTCCCCGCCGGAGAGCCGCGCTCCCTGTTCCCCCACGACCGTATCATAACCGTGTGGCAGGTGTTCGATGACGTCGTGGATGAATGCGGCCCGGCATGCCGCCCGTAGTTCGTCGTCTGTGGCGGATGGGCGCGCGAACCGCAAGTTCTCGGCAACCGTCACATTGAACAGGAAGGTATCCTGGTCAACATAGGCCAGGCGCGACCGGAGGTCCTCGAGGGCAATGCTCCGCAGGTCAATCCCGTCGAGAGTGATCTCGCCCTGTTGCGGATCGTAGAACCTGCACAGCAGATTGAGTACCGTCGTCTTACCGGCTCCCGATGGGCCGAACAGAGCAACCGACTCCCCGGGACGGACCTCAAGGTCGAACTGGCGGAGCACTGCCTCGTCCGGTTCGTATGCAAAGGTGACGCCGCGGTACCGGAGGTGGCCCCGGACGGAGGTCAATCGCCGGGCCATGGGGCCATCGACGATCGAAGGCCGCGCATCCAGGACCTCAAGGATCCGCTCAAGGCATGCCAGCGATGACTGAATCTGTACATTCAATGACGCAAAGGCCGTGACGGGACCATAGAACGCCCTCCCGAGGACGAAGAAGAAACCAAACAGCGTGCCGGGAGTCATCGTGCCGTTTTGGATTTCCCGCACCCCTGCCAGCAGCACCGCGACACCCCCACCGGCCACGAGGACCGCGATTGCCTGCGAATGGTAGGCCTCTACCATTCCTCGCTTGACCGAGAGACCGAAGAGAGACTGCACCTGGTCCGTGAACGCGGTTACGCGGAGTGATTCCCTGCTGAGTGTCTTGATGAGGCGCATGCCGACCATGGCCTCCTGAAGCGACCGGGTCACCACCGCAATCTGCTCCTGGAGTCGCCGGGACAGGAATCGGGCCTTACGATTGAAGACCCGCGTCAGGATAACAATGAAAGGCACCATCACCGCGCTCAAGAGCGTGAGCTTCCACGAACGGCTGAGCACGAGATAGAGCGCACTCAGCCCCAGCAGGAGTTGGCTGAGCACCGTGAGGAAGGTAGACGTGAGGAGTCCCTGGACTCCGCCCACATCATTGAGCACCCTGGAGATCAGATCTCCCG
>JALOPK010000104.1 GCA_025453925.1 Candidatus Eiseniibacteriota bacterium
GCTCATGGAGGGGAATCCCCATCTGCTTCTCGAAGGCATGGCCATCTGTGGTTTCGCCACGGGAGCCACCATGGGGTACATCTACGTCCGGGGCGAGTATCGACGTTCCATCGACATCTTGCAGCAGGCGATCGATCAGGCCCGAGCGGCAGGCCTTCTGGGGAATGATCTATTCGGGTCGGGCTTCGGCTTCGACGTGTGCATCAAGGAGGGCGGCGGCGCCTACGTGTGCGGCGAGGAGACCTCGCTCATCAACTCCATGGAAGGGAGACGCGGCTATCCCCGATTCAAGCCGCCGTTCCCCGGCCAGGCCGGGTTCCGAAACCTCCCCAGCACCGTCAACAATGTAGAAACCCTGATGTCCGTGCCGATGATCATGGAGAAGGGCCCGGAATGGTACAAGGCGGTCGGCCCACTCACCTGCCCGGGGACCAAGCTGTACTGCCTCTCGGGTGCGCTGAACCAGACCGGTCTCGTGGAACTGCCCATGGGGACGACCCTGCGCGACATCATCGACACCTATGGCCGCGGGATCAGGAACGGCGGCCGGTTCAAGTTCGCCCAGGTGGGAGGAAGCGCCGGGGGAATCCTCGCGGAGGACCTTCTCGACCTGCCGCTTGATATCGACACGCCGGCGAAGCACGGCGTGACGCTGGGCTCGGGTGTCGTCTTGGTGTGCGATGAGACGGTCTGTCCGGTGGACTTCCTCCTCCAGACCCTGTCGTTCTTCGAACACGAGTCATGCGGCCAGTGTGTGCCGTGTCGAGTGGGAACCGCCCACCTCCACCACCATGCCCTCCGGCTGGCGGGACGGAAGGCGGAGCCGTCTGATCTGGAGCAGATGCTGGAGACAGCGCGCCTGATGAAGAAGTCCTCCTTCTGCGCGCTGGGACAATCGCCGATCATGCCGGTGGAGACCATGCTCAAGTGTTTCCACGGCGAGTTCGAGGCGCACTGCCGGCCGGAATACGAATGCCCGGAGTGTGATCGTTCGCTGGCGGCGTACTACCCGAGGGGAACCTCTCACTGAAGGTGTCCCGCGGAGGGCTGCCTGACGCCAGGGCGGATGCGGCAGGTCGTGTCGCATCCTGCCTTGTCTCGCGGATCCCCGGCCCTGGGTGTCCCCACTTGAGTTTTGTGGGGGCGTTCGGCATCTTGCCGGAGTCGATGTGGAAGAGGTCTCTCGGGGCGGCGACTAGCGGCGATGAACTGCGCGGGTATGCGTTGCCCCGGGAGTCGCGAGATTCCTCGGGGCGTTGAATTGTCTCTGGCGTGAGTCGGATGCCCGTTGGGACTCCGGCCTCTCCGCGAGGTCGGAGTTACTGCGGGGGTCAGGCGAAGAGAGTGTGCCCACACCCTTCAGAGAGGAGAACCTATGGGAGAAGAGGCACTGGAGAAGAAACGCTGGTGGATCGCCGCGGCAGCGGTGCTGATGCAACTCTGCCTCGGCACTGTGTATGCCTGGTCGGTGTTCAAGGGACCCCTCAAGACCATGCACGGGTGGGGGGAGACCGCCACCCAGGCCACCTTCATGATCTGCATCGGCGTGATCGGGATCTCGGCTGCCTTCGGAGGCATCCTGGTGGACAAGCGTGGCCCGCGATTCGTGGCGACCGTGGGAGGGATTCTGTTCGGAGTGGGTACCCTTCTGGCCGGTCTCGCCGACCAGATGGGAAGCCTGCCACTCCTCTACTTTGGCTTCGGCCTGGTAGCCGGGTTAGGCAATGGCTTCGGATACGTGACCCCCATCGCGACGCTGATCCGGTGGTTCCCTGATAAACGAGGCCTGGTCACGGGCCTGGCCGTGATGGGCTTCGGCGCAGGCGCGTTCTTCATGGGGCGCATCGCCCCCGCCATGATCAACAGCTACATGGTGAAGGACGCTGCGGGCATCGTCACCGCCTCAGGCGTGGCAAAGACCTGGTACATTTGGGGCGTCGTGTTTCTGGTGCTGGTGACCGCCGCAGCGCAGCTCTACAGGAATCCGCCGAAGGGATGGCTGCCCGCCGGATTCACTCCTTCTCCGAAGAAGGGTGTCTCTGCCGCAGAGTCGCGCAACCTCGCGGAAGCCGTGCGTGTGCCCCAGTGGTGGATGCTGTGGGCCATGCTGTTCCTCAATATCTCGGCTGGTCTGGGGTTGCTCTCCCAGCTTTCTCCGATGGCGCAGGACGTACTGCGGTCGCGCATCGCCGATCCGAAGGCATTGGCGGTGGCGGGCGGCACCATCCTCGCGATCGCGTCCATCTTCAACGGCCTGGGCCGCCTGTTCTGGGCATGGCTCTCTGACGGAATTGGCCGCCGCATGGTGTTCATCGTCATGTTCCTGACCCAGGCGATCCTCTACATCCTGCTCCCGCAGGTCGGCAGCCAGGTGCTGTTCACCGTGATTGCCTGCTACCTCCTCGCATGCTATGGAGGAGGTTTTGCCACCATGCCCGCGTTCGCGGCGGACAGCTTTGGTCCCGCGAACATCGGTCGGGTGTACGGCACCATGCTCACCGCATGGAGCGCGGCGGGCGTGGTTGGTCCGCTGGTGTTTGCCCAATTCAAGAGGCAGACGGCCCTCTACCTGGCCGCCGGCCTTCTTGTAATCGGGCTCCTCTTCGCCCTCGCGTATCGCAGGCCTGAGCCCAAGAAAGTCGAAGCAGCGTAAGCCGCTTCCCGAGTCCTCCGTTGGCCTCTCCGGCAGTGCCGGAGAGGCCAACGTGTGCAGGGGGGTACCGTCTGCGAGCCCGCCATGAGACCTCCGCGGATTCCCGAGGCCCGGCTCAGTCTGACCCCGCAGTCAACACCATTGCCTCTGCCCGCGTTCGGTCTCCCCTCCTGTGAGCTGGACACGGGACACACTTAACACTGTGGGGGCGAGATGCGGTGGCAGGAGATGGTAGCGCCCTCTGCCAGAATGCGTCGTCCTTTCGCGAACGGCCATGTGGGCACAGCACAGCACGAGTGCGAACAGAGGATTCGGCGGAGAGGACACCCCTTCTCCACGGGGGAGAAGGCGGGGTTGAGGGGGCGCGTGTGGTTCCCGGGGCCGATGGCTGAGAGCGGATAGTCGACAGCCCCGGCGTGCTGTCCCCTCCGCCTCATCCTCTCCGCCGGGCGAGGAGATGGCGTGGCAGACCACGGCCGCAGACACGCGGCCTCCCCGCCACCGACCGTGTCACCTGTGGGCAACCGCCAGTCCTGTGAGAGGGGGATGAGAGAGACATGACTCGCCGCAGTCGCCCGTCCTCATGAGTCGTGCTGCTGAATCCATCATCCGACGTGTTCGTGCTGCCGAGCGGACCACCAGACCAGGCTTTCCCCTGTCGCCATCTCGCCGGCGTCATCCCCGCGACACTCAGCCCGGAGGCCGTGGCTCTCCAAGCCCGGCCGTCGAGCTGCTTCAGGGTGAAGATGTGATTTCTTGACAATACATCAAACAGATATATCATGATGGAATACCTGTCAATCAGGAGGTTGTTCCCGTGGCGCGGACGAACAAGACGAGGTACGCCGTTCTCGGACTTCTGAGCAGTGGGCCGAAGTCGGGCTATGACATCAGGCGGGAGAGCGAACACGGTATAGGCCACTTCTGGCATGAAACCTATGGTGCGATCTATCCCATGCTGAGGCGGCTCGAGGAGGAAGGCCTGATCCAAGGGGAATCGGGCGGGCACGGCCGGCGCCCGAGACGCGTCTACCCCATCACGCCACGGGGCCTTGATGCGCTGCGGGCCTGGCTGGCCGCACCGCCCGAGCGGTCGCGCGTCCGCGACGAGCTTCTGTTGAAGGCCTACTTCGGGCGGGAGGCGAGAGATGCCCTCCTTCGGCACGTACAGCGCTGCAAGGTCGAGTCACTGGCCCGCTTGGCGGAACTGGACGGAATCCGTCGCCGACTGGAGCAGTGCTGCTCATCGCATCCCGACCAACCGTTCTGGCTCATCACCGTGAGCATGGGAGTGCACCGGGCCAGAACCTGCGCGAGTTGGTGTGACGAGACTCTCCAGCGGATTCGACGTCTTGACGCCCCCGAAGTCTTCACCGTTGAAGAGCATACCACCACCGGACCGGAGGCAGTGACGTGATCTCTCTGCGAAACATCCTCGGTGTCATCTCCCTTGTGTCCCTCGCCACGGGCATCGGCGTGAAGCCAGCGGAAGGGTGTTCCGCCTTCTCCTGTACGACGGGGGGCGCGGTCATCACCGCGAAGAATTACGATTGGACGCTGGGGGATGGCCTGCTTATCGTGAACCAGCGGGGAGTCACCAAGACGTCTCGCCTCTTCCCGGACCCGCAGGCTCCACGATGGACATCCCGCTATGGCAGTGTGACCTTCAACCAGTATGGCCGGGATCTGCCCCAAGGCGGCATGAACGAGGCCGGTTTAGTCGTCGAGGTGCTCTGGCTGGAGGGTACCGAATACCCGGCCGATGATGCCCGTGACGACATCGGATGCTCGCAGTGGGTGCAAAACCAGCTGGACACCGCGGCCACAGTGGAAGAGGTGATTGCCTCGTTTGCCAAGATCCAGATCAGAGCTCAGGTGCCGTTGCACTTCTTCGTTGCGGACAGTACTGGGTGCACCGCGAGTCTGGAGTTCATTGAGGGGCGGCAGGTGTTCCACGCCGGTGACGCCATGCCGGTCCAGGTGCTCACCAACTCGCCCTACGCGGAGGCTCTCGAATGCTTCACGTCGTGGTCACGTCGGAGTGAGGACGTCCCCACGTCTTCCGGTTCTCTGGATCGCTTTGTGCGCTGTGCATCCATGACGCGGCAAGCGACCGCTGCACCGGACGCGTCAGAATTCGCATTCGGCATTCTGGATGGGGTCCGCCAGCCGGGTTTCACCCAATGGAGCACTGTGTATGACCAGACCCGCCGCGTGGTGTCCTTGAAGACCCTGGGGAACCCGACAGTGCGGTCCATCGACTTCGCCGCGCAGGATTTCGCGTGCGGCCGCCCGGTGTCCATTGCCGACATCGACGCCTCGCCGATTGGTGGTGCAATCGCATGGCGGCCCTATTCCTACCAGGACAACCTCAACCTCGTGACGAAGACCTACCGCGGAACGCCCTTCCTTCATTCCGTGCCCGACTCACTCTATGCCGTGATTGCCGGGTATCCGGAACAATCGCGATGCACGCGGTAGGCCTGCGTCGCGGTAGGTGGCACGACCGCGAACTGGACTCCACCGGTCAGAGACTCGCGCGCCACGAGGACGTGAACGCCCATGCCGCCGAGATGGCCCGAGCATGTACCGGACGGCGGCACTCGCGCACCGTCTAGCACCGGCCGGTGCCCGATCCCGGCGAGTGCATCACGGGGATCAGGGGTGGTAGCCGATATCCTTGAGGAACCGGTGTCGCGCCTCCCGATCCTGGGGCGCCTCGATCCCCAGCGGGGATCCGCCATCGATCACACCCAGTAAGGCGCGGCCTCCTCCGGCCTGCATGACGATCACCTGCACGGGGTTGGCAGTCGCGCAGTGGAGGGCACAGACCTCTGGTACCGCCTTCAACGCCCCCATGACGTTGATCGGATAGGCGTCCTTCAGGACGATTACCAGCGCATGCCCGACGCCGATGGCCATGGCATTGCGGACCGCCACCTCCTCGAGGGATGGCTCATTGCCATCGTGGCGTATGAGCCGCTCCTGGCTCGCCTCATTGAACGCGATTCCGAAGCGGATGCGCGGGGCGGATCCCGCCAGGGCCTGATACACGTCATCTACGGTCTTGATGAAGTGCGCCTGTCCCAGAATGATGTTGCAGCCCTCAGGAATCTCCAGCCGAACCAGTTCAGTCTGCATCGTGCGGGTTCTCCTTGCATTCTGGGGCAGGCGCCCCCTTCAGGTAGTAGGCGGACGTCCGGTACTTGGCGAGTGCCATGCTGCCGCCGAGTCGGACCAAGGCTGCCGCGGGAACCGCGAGGAGGACCCCGGCGGCGCCGAACAGCGTTGCGGCTCCCACCACGGACACTATCACCACGGCAGGGTGCAATCCCATGCGGGCGCGCATGATCTGCGCGGAGATCACCACGCTGTCCAGGACTTGCACCACCGCGAACACGACTCCGACTTTGACAAGATACGAGAGTGGATGCCCGACCGTGGGGGCGAGGAGAATCGCGATGGCGAGGCTCGCGATGAGCCCGATGGTGGGAATGATGTTGAGGGCACCCGCCACGAGGCCGAGGAGTGCCGCATAGGGTGCCCGCAGCAGGGCCAATCCCGATGCCGTGAGCACGCCCACGAGGAGGGCAACCAGCAGCTGACCGCGGAACCATGAGCCGATAATCGCATCGATCTCACGGCCCACCGCGGTTGCGGCTGGCAACTGGAGTGGCGGTATCAGCGCCCGAAGCCAACCGGAGAGGCGGTCAATCTGCACGAGCAGGTAGAAGCTCACCACCACGACCAAGACGAGGCTGATGACCCCGCTGAGTGCGCCGGACAAGGCTTTGGTGACGTCGAGTGCGCCCTTGGCGAGGCGGGACAGTACGGTGTCGGCACCCAAGATCCTCTCCCGAATGTCGACGAACTCAAGCGGCACGCCAAGCCGCTGCGTCCTCGCCTGCAGATCCGCCCACCACCGGCCCGCGGCGGCCGATGCCTCGGGGAGGTGCGAGATGATATCGCGAATCTGCCCCGCCGCGGTGGGAAGCACCAGCAGCGCGATCGCCACCATCAGCCCCGTGAGCAGGAAGACCAAGAGGAACGCGCCTAGGAGCCTCGGGATGCGGAGTCGCTGGAGCCGGTCCACAAACGGGTCAAGCAGGTAGGCCACGGCGGCGCCCCAGACGAAGGGCATCAACGCTCGCCGGGCCAGGTACAGGAACCACAGGACAAGCAGGGTCGTGGTGGCGACGAGAACCCGCACGACCCACTGCGACCGCCGCATCGGATACAGAAAGAGCCACACGAGCAATGCGAGAAGCAGTGGCGAGAGCACCGGGGTTACCTGCCACAGGAACAGCAGGAAGAACAGAATACCAAGGATGGTAAACTCGTGCGTCATCGTGGGTCTCGGCGGCTATCCGGCGTCACCTACCTCCGCAGCAAGCCATACTTCACGATGCAGTGGAGGGCCCTGACCGCGTCTTTCCACCCGATCTTCTTGCCCTCGCTGTAGTCGCGGCCCGAGTATGACACGCCGACCTCGTACACGCGGGCTTTCAGTCTCGCCACCTTCGCGGTGACTTCGGGCTCGAATCCGAAACGATCCTCCGCGAGCGTGATCCGCTTGATTACGTCCGCCCGGAAGGCCTTGTAGCCCGTCTCCATGTCCGTGAGGTTGAGGTTCGTCACCATGTTGGAAAGAAGCGTCAGGAGCCTGTTGCCGACGGAGTGCCAGAACAGGAGCACTCGATGGGATTCGCCGCCAGCGAACCGGGAGCCGTATACGACGTCGGCCTTCCCGGCAAGAAGGGGCTGCAGCATTTTCGGGTAGTCCTGCGGGTCGTACTCGAGGTCGGCGTCCTGGACCAGGACGATATCGCCGCGTGCTTCCTGAAAGCCGCGGCGGAGCGCGGCGCCCTTGCCCATGTTCCTGGGCTGCCGGAAGACGCGAAACCCCGGCCGGTCCGCATAAGCGGCCAGCACGCCATCGGTGCCATCGCTGGAGGCGTCGTCCACCACGACGATCTCCTTTGGCATGCCGGCATCTTGCGCGCTGACGCGGTCAAGGACGACCGCGACGGTGGCCCGTTCATTGTAGACCGGGATCACCACCGACAGAAGGGGCCGGCCGGGATGGGTCATCAGCGGAGGTTCCTATGGCCTCCCGATCGCGACATACTCGAACCCGATGGCGCGCATCTCGACCGGATCGAGCATGTTACGGGCGTCAACGAGGATCGGATAGTTCATGGTGCTCTTCACCCGCGGCATATCGAGGCGTTTGAATTCGTCCCACTCGGTCATGAGCAGCAGCGTGTCGGCATCCCGGGCAACGGCATAGGGGTCGGAGCAGAACTCAACATCCTGCAGGTAGTGTGAAGCCTCGCCTGTCGCATGCGGGTCGTAGGCGCGCACGCGGGCTCCGTCTGCTTGGAGCGCCCGAATGATATCCACGGAGGGTGCCTCCCGCATGTCATCCGTGTCAGGCTTGAACGAGAGCCCCAGGACGCCGATGGTCTTACCCCGGATGATCCAGAGCGCCTTCTTTATCTTCTGGACCACAAGATCCCGTTGGCTGTGATTGATGCGCGCCACCTCGTCCAGCAACTTGAACTCGTATCCGAGGCTATTCGAGATCTTCCTGAAGGCGGCCACATCCTTCGGGAAGCAGCTTCCGCCATAGCCCGCGCCCGCACGGAGGAACTCCGGGCCGATCCGCCGGTCGTACCCCATGCCCTTGGCGACCATGGTCACGTCGGCGCCCGAGAGCTCGCAGACGGCCGCCACGGCGTTGATAAAGCTGATTTTCATGGCGAGGAAGCTGTTGGAGGCGTGTTTGATGAGCTCGGCGCTCTTGACATCCGTCACGACGAACTGAGCGGGGCCATCCTTCTCAAGGGAGCACTCGCAGCCGCTGAACGAGCGGTTGATGATGGGTTCATAGAGTTCGCGCATGATCTCGGCGGCGCGAGCGCTTCCCGCGCCCACGACGATCCGGTCAGGGTACATGAAGTCGTAGATCGCCGCACCTTCCCGGAGGAACTCTGGGTTGCTGACCACGTCGAACTCGACAGCGTGGCGGTTATTGAGGCGGATGGTCCGATCCACCCACTGGCCCGTCTGCACGGGAACGGTGCTCTTCTCGCTCACGACGCGGTAGCCATCCATGTAGCGGGCGACTTCCCGCGCCACGGCCTCGATATAGCTCAAATCGGCTTCGCCGTCTGGCTTCGGAGGGGTGCCGACAGCAACGAAGATGACCAGCGCGTGCCGGACGCCCTCTTCCATCGATGTCGTCACGCGCAGCCGGCCCGTCTGCATGTTTCGCGCCACCAGCTCAGGAAGCCCCGGCTCGTAGATGGGCATGTGGCCACGGGTGATCATCTCAATCTTCTTCTGGTCGTTGTCCACGCAGACGACTTCATTGCCTATCTCTGCCAGGCAGGCCCCGGTGACCAGACCGACGTGCCCTGCGCCTACGATGGTGACGTTCATGACAGCTCCTCTGAATGCTGCGGCCGCGCCTATCGTGGCGTGGCTTCGAAAGGGGATGCCTCCTGGGATGGCCACCTTCCCGTGCTGGCTCCGGCGCAGCCGGCGGTGCGCGCACCGGCAACCGGTTGACAGCCGGAGCAGTTCAGGGCAGGTTGGCCGTCGGACGGCTTACTCACCGTTGGGATGCCGCATTGACGCGAGGCCACTCAGGTAAGGCCGTCGCGGCTCATGCGTCAAGGCCCTGGCCTCCCACGGGCCGATGTTTCACGTGAAACATCGGCCCGTGGGAGGCCAGGCGGAGGCGGTTCATCAGCCGGAAATCCTGG
>JALOPK010000105.1 GCA_025453925.1 Candidatus Eiseniibacteriota bacterium
CCGGGCGGCGCGGCCATGCTCATCGAGACACTGTCCGACAACAAGAACCGGACGGTGGCTGAGATTCGGCACACGCTGAGCAGGCACGGCGGCCGGATGGCCGACGTGGGGAGCGTTTCCTGGATGTTCGAGACCCGCGGCCTGATCAGCGTCGACGCCGGGAATTGGACCGAGGACGACCTGCTGGAGAGGACCCTGGAGGCCGGCGCCGAAGACCTGCAAACAGACGAAGACACCTTCCTGATCACCACCGCGCCCCACGCGCTGGAGGAGATCAAGGAGGCCCTCGCCTCCGCGGGGGTGGAGTGCGCCAATGCCGAGGTGGCCAAAGTGCCCAAGACCTACATGCCGGTCACCGGCAGGGACGCGGTGCAGCTCTTGAAGCTGATAGGTCACCTTGAGGATCAGGACGACGTTCAGAAAGTCTGGGCGAACTGCGACATCCCCGAAGAGGACGTGAAGGCTGCTGAAGAGGAGTGATCCGGGTTCGGTCACGGTCCTTGGTGTCGACGCGGGTCTGGCCGCCACCGGGTTCGGGCTGATTGACGTCATCGGGTCCCGACCCATGGTCCGCACCTGGGGCGTGATACGAACATCCCCCGGCGAGGCCCTGCAGCAGCGCCTGGCGCTGCTGTTCCGTGGGCTGCAGGAGGTCGTGTCCCGCGAGCACCCCACCGAGATGGCGGTCGAGGACGGTTTCTTCGGCAAGAACCCGCGCACGGGCCTGGTGATTGGCCAGACTCGAGGAATCGCGCTTCTTGTGGCGGCGCTCGCCGAGTTGTCCGTCGCGCTTTACCCACCGGCGGAGGTCAAGATGGCGCTCACCGGCAGCGGTTCCGCCTCGAAGGAGCAGGTCGCGTTCATGGTCCGCCGGCTCCTCAAGCTCGGCGATGAGAGAATACCGGCTGACTGCAGCGACGCCCTGGCCGTGGCGATGTGCCGGGCTCAACGGATGCGCTTCGATGAACGGATGAGGGCACAGCGATGATTGATCGCATAACGGGGACCGTCAGCAAGGTCGAACCGGCCGAGGCAGTGATTGATCTGGGATGTGTGTCACTGCGGATGGTCGTGCCGATTTCCACCAGCTCGCGCCTGTCCACGGGTGACCGGGCGGCCTTATGGGCGGAACTGGTGGTGCGGGAGGACTCGATGGCGCTGTTCGGATTCGCCACCGAGAAGGAACGGGCCTATTTCAACCTGCTCAGATCGGTGGCGGGAATCGGCCCCAAGCTCGCATGCACGGTGCTCTCTGGCACTTCCGTCGATGGTCTGGAGCAGGCCATTAGCCGCGGCGAACCGGGCATGCTCTCGAGGATCCCGGGCATCGGCCGCAAGACGGCGGGACGGATCGTCATGGAACTGTCGGGGAAGATCGAACAGGTGCTGCGTCCCTCCGGCGCTCCCTTGCTCGCGTCTTCGGAGGCGACGGACGCCCTCGTGAGCCTCGGGTATCAGCGTCAACTGGCTGCCAGGGCCGTTGACGGCGTGGTGGGCGAGGTCGGAGCGGATGCATCGGCGGAGGAGGTCCTCCGCGCGGCGTTGAAGTCTCTCTCCTCCGGCAGGAGAGGCAAGGCATGAGCGAACGCCTCACTAGCGGGGTTCCAACCGATGAAGATCTCCGTTTCGAGGAGGATCTCCGGCCCCGTCGACTCAGCGACTTCATCGGCCAGGAGAAGGTGCGGGAGAAGCTCTCGCTGTACGTCCGCGCCGCAAAGGAGCGCGGGGAGGCCCTCGACCACGTGCTTTTCTACGGACCGCCCGGTCTGGGCAAGACGACCCTGGCGCACATCATCGCCCAGGAGATGGGCGCCGAGCTGCAGATCACGTCAGGTCCGATTCTGGAACGCCCGGGGGATCTGGCGGGCCATCTCACCAATCTTACCCGCGGCGACGTGCTCTTCGTGGACGAGGTGCACCGGTTGAGCCATGTGGTGGAAGAGTACCTCTATCCCGCGATGGAGGATTTCCGTATTGACATCATGCTGGACAAGGGTCCTCGTGCCCGCTCGGTCCGCATCAGCCTGGAGCCGTTCACCCTGGTGGGAGCAACCACCAGGGCGGGGATGATCACGCGACCCATGCGGGAACGCTTCGGCATCGTCGAGCGACTGGATTTCTACTCGGCCGAGGAACTGACGAGAGTCGTGGTGAGGTCGGCCAGAATCCTGGGCGTTCCGCTGACGCCGGATGGCGCGTTCGAGATCGCCCGGCGATCCCGTGGAACTCCCCGAGTGGCGAACAGGTTGTTGCGCAGGGTCCGTGACTACGCGCAGGTCAAGGGAGACGGGACCATCACCTGCTCCTTGGCGGATCAGGCGTTGGACCTTGAAGGAGTTGACCAACTCGGCCTCGATGACATGGACAAACGGATCCTGCTGACCCTGCTGAAGAAGTTCAGCGGACGGCCTGTAGGTCTCAACACGCTTTCGGTGGCGGTGGGCGAGGAGCCGGGGACAATCGAGGAGGTGTATGAGCCGTTCCTGATCATGCAGGGCCTCCTGGAACGCACGCCCCGGGGCAGGCAGGCGACGAATCTCGCGGCAGTCCATCTCTCCGAAGCCCCGCAGCAGCGGAAGGACGAGCTGTCTCTGTTCTCCTAGTGTCGTGTTCGGGAAGCGGATCGGAGCATCCTCGGCGGAGCCGGCTCCCGTTTGGTGTGATCACCCAGGGATAGGATGTTGCCCATGGACGAACAGAGTCCAGAGGTTCGACTCACGGGCGCAAAGGAAGAGGGGTCGTTCGCCGTCCTCGCCCGGGATGGTGAGGCGCGAGCGGGGGTGCTTTGCACCGCCCACGGGGACGTGCAGACCCCCGTGTTCATGCCGGTGGGGACCCAGGCCACGGTCAAAGCCCTGGACGTTGAAGATCTCCGCCGTGTGGGAGCGAGAGTGGTGCTCGGCAATGCGTACCATCTCTATCTCAGGCCCGGGCATGAGCTGATCGCCGCCCTCGGGGGACTCCATCGGTTCATGGGCTGGGACCGGGCGATACTCACCGATTCCGGGGGCTATCAGATCCTGAGCCTCGGCGATTTGCTCCGGATCGACGAGGAGGGAGCCCTGTTTCGGTCGCACCTCGACGGGTCGCGTCACCTGATCACCCCCGAGAAGTCCATGGAGATCCAGGGAGCCCTTGGCAGCGACATCGCCATGGTGTTGGATGAGTGCACGCCCTACCCCGCGCCCCACGATCAGGCTGCGCTGTCAGCCCACCTGTCGATGCGGTGGGCGCGGCGTTGCCTCGCCCACGCGACGGCCGGGCAGTCGGTGTTCGGCATCGTGCAGGGTTCCACGTACCACGATATCCGGGCATGGCACGCCGGAGAATTGACCCAGTTGCCATTCGCCGGCTTTGCGCTGGGAGGGTTGGCGGTGGGTGAACCGAAAGTCGAAACCGCGGAGATAATCGGCCGGACTGCCCCCTTGCTTCCCTTCGACAAACCCCGTTACGTCATGGGCATGGGTCCCCCGGAGGACCTGGTGGACGGGATCACGATGGGCATCGACATGTTCGACTGCGTCGTGCCGACCCGAAACGGCCGGCGGGGAACGGCGTACACCTCGCGGGGTAAGGTGATTGTCAAGAACGCGAGGTATGCCCGGTCGGAGGAGCCTCTCGACCCCGAGTGTCGATGTCCCGCATGCGCGACGTACACTCGAGCCTATGTGCGCCACTTGTTCGCGTCGGGCGAGCTTCTCGGTCCACGGCTTGTCAGCCTCCACAATGTGGCCTTCTTTGTCCGGATAGCAGATGATGCCCGCAATGCGATCATGCACGGCCGCTTCCAGACCTGGAAGGACTCCTTCCTCCGCTCCTACCGGTCGGAGGAGGGGAGCGAGACGGATTGATTGCGACTCTCGAAACGAAAGGATTGACCGATGGTTTCATGGCTGTTGATGGCGGGGGCCGGGCCTGCCCCTCAGGGTTCCCAGGCTCAACCGAACTTCCTCATCTCCATGCTCCCGTTCCTGATGATCTTCGTGTTCTTCTACCTCCTCATCGTCATGCCCAAGCAGAAGGAACAGAAGAAACATGCCGCGATGTTGAAATCCCTCAAGAAGGGTGACCGGGTGTTGACGACCGGGGGCATGTTTGGCAGTGTGATTGGAGTGAAGGACTCCGTCGTGGTCCTCAAGATCGCCGACGGCTCGCGGCCCGGAGAAGCGGTAAAGGCGGAGTTCCAGCTTGCGTCGGTCCAGGCCGTTCTGGAAGGAGGCAAGGAGGAGTGAGCTCTGGTCGCATCAGGGTATGGGGTGATCCCATCCTCCGTCAGCGCACTCGACCGGCCGACCCCAGGGACCCCGATATCGCCGTGCTGGTGGCCGCCATGCTGGAAACCATGCGCGAGGCCGATGGCGTCGGCCTCGCGGCGCCACAGGTCGGCGCCGGGGTCCGCGTTGCCGTCATTGATCGCCGCGCCACGGAGAACAACGAGGATCTCATACTCATCAACCCGATGATGGAGGTAGCCTGGGGCGAGGCGACGATGGAGGAGGGCTGTCTGAGCCTCCCCGGCGTGTGGACTGAGGTGCGGCGCGCGACCCATGTGAGAGCACGCTACGCCGATCTCTCGGGGAACGAGAAGACCGTCAAGGCCGATGGCATGCTGGCGATCGCCATTCAGCATGAGCTGGATCACCTCGACGGCGTGCTCCTGGTCGACCGGATCTCGCCGCATGCGCGGCAGGCGCTGGCGGGTGCGCTGGACAGAATCAAGGAGTCGACCGGGGCGGCAGCGTGAGAGTAGCGGTCCTGGGGGCGGGAGACTTCGCAGTTCCGGTCCTGGATGCAGTCTTGGCAAGCCACCACCCCCTGGCCGGGGTTGTCTCGCGACCGGACCGTCCCCACGGGCGGCATCACCGAAAGGCACCCTCGCCCGCCGCAGCCTGGGCCACCCGAAACCAGTGCCCCCTGCTCACGCCTCCTCGGGTGTCGGACCCGGGATTCGAGGAGCCGTTCCGACGGCTTGGTGCAGACGTTGCCGTCGTGGTCGATTTCGGAGAGATCCTCAGGCCTTTCGTGTTCGAATGGACTGCCTGTGGCTTCTTCGGAGTGCACCCCTCCCTGCTTCCGCGATGGCGGGGAGCGGCGCCCATCCCGTGGACCATTCTGTCCGGCGACCGGGTGGCGGGAGTCTCGGTATTCAGGCTGTCCGCATCGGTGGACACCGGCAACCTCGCCTTCAGGGGAGAAGTGACGCTGGATGATCGTGACACCTCAACGACGCTGGGGAAGCGGCTCGGTCGGGCCGGTGCTGCTGCGCTTCTCGACGTCGTGGATCGCCTCGAGGGCGGAAACCTGACGGAAGTATCCCAACCGGCCGAGGGAGCCACAGTGGCCCGCAAACTGGAACGCCGGGACGGGTTCTTGCGCTGGGAGTTTGACGCGCGAAGACTCGATGCCGCGGTGCGGGCGCTGGCGCCGTGGCCGTGCGCCTGGTTCACGGTGGGGGGCCGCGATGTGAAAGTACTGCGATCGGTCCCGCTCGATGTGTCCCACGCCGCCGCGCCGGGAACGGTGCTGGGGTGGGGCACCCCACCGGGCGAGAGCGAGGGCGTGCGGATAGCGTGCGGGAGCGGTGAACTTGTGCTGCTTGAGCTCCAGAGTACGGGCAGACGGCCGCTGCCGGCGCCTGAGTGGCTCCGTGGAGCAAGGCTGTCGCCCGGGGATGTGCTGAGTTCCTCCATGACCGAAGACGGCGGTGGGCCGCCGTGATCCGCCTCCTGAGGTATCTGCTGCTCTATGGTCTTCTCACGGGAGCCATGATTGCCGCCGGTCTTGCAGCGTTGGACCGTATGGTGATGCCCCGTCTCGTGCTTCACGGGCAGGAACAGCCGGTGCCCGACATCTCGGGGCTTGACTTCCCGGCGGCTGCTGACAGCCTCCACGCGCGGGGATTCCGCGCGGTCATCGGTGGTCATGAGCCGCATGGTGAGTACCCGCTTGGCGTCATCGTGGGGCAGGAACCCCCGGCCGGCTCCCTGGCGAAGCCCTCGCGCACCATTCGGGTGATCCTGGCCGCCGGTCCCGCCACGATAGCGGTCCCTGTCCTGAGCCGCATGGGATGCCGCGAGGCAATGGCGGCCTTGTCACAGGCAGGGCTTTGCGTCGGCGACATCCTGATGGCGCGCGCGGAATGGTCCTCCATCGGGCAGGTGCTCGCGACCTCCCCACAGGAAGGGGAATCGGTGCTGCTGGGCTCCGAAATCGATCTGCTCGTGGCAGGGCCGCAGCAGGCCGACTGCTTCATCGTCCCCGATTTCGTCGGGCGGCTCGTCGGCGACGTCGTCCAGGAACTGCGAACCAGCGGCATACCGTTGGGGCTGCGGACCTTCGTCACCGGGGCGAGCGCGCGGGAAGGCACCGTCTTCTCCACTGACCCCCCCGCGGGGTTTCGCATCTGCAAGGGAGAAAGCCTCTCCGTGGTGGTGGCGTCGTGATGCGCGACGGCGCCCGCGGGCAGGGGCCTGCGCCCCTACCTTCGATCATGGCCTCCTGGCCCGAAGGTGCCGCGCCGTGAGCCCGATCAACGCGAGCGCGCCACGGCATTCGGCCGTCGAGATACACCCCTCGCTCCTGGCTGCTGATTTCTCCCAGCTCGGAGCTGAGGTGCGCGACGTCGAGCCCTTCGTCGAAGGATTCCATCTCGACATCATGGATGGCGTGTTCGTGCCCAACATCAGCTACGGCCCGGTCGTGGTGGAGGCGGTTCGCCGCGTGACATCCCTTCCCCTGCACTGCCATCTGATGATCACCAGTCCCGCGAAGTACGTGGCCGCCTTTCGCGCAGCCGGGGCAGACTCTATCCTCGTGCACATCGAGACCCTGGAAAGCCCGGAGGAGGTCTTCGCCGCCATCCGCGCTTCCGGCGCCTCAGTTGGTCTCACGCTGAACCCTGAGACTCCTATCCAACGCGCGCTTCCTTGGCTGCCTTCGATTGATGAGCTACTCATCATGAGCGTGCATCCCGGATTCGGCGGCCAGGCCTTTCAGCCGGAATCCCTGGAA
The DNA here is from genome assembly GCA_025453925.1 of Candidatus Eiseniibacteriota bacterium. Taxonomy (GTDB): domain Bacteria; phylum JAFGKV01; class JAFGKV01; order JAFGKV01; family JAFGKV01; genus JAFGKV01. Next base: position 7,012 of record JALOPK010000105.1, read on the forward strand.
CGCGTGCGGCTGGCGGCGGCGCACCGCGACCGGGCCGGCCGGCCGGTCCGCATCTCCATTGATGGGGGCATCGGCCCGGAGAACGCCCGCCGTGTCATTGCCGCGGGCGCCGACATTCTTGTCGCCGGGACTTCGGTCTTCCGTGCCCCCAATCGGCGGGAGGCGGTGGAGGCCATGCGGCGCGGCGCCTAGCATGGAGTTGAATGGGGAGAAGCTTCGTTCCTCGGAACCCTGCTCCCCGCCGTCCACGACAGCGGGGAGCCCGGGCCAGCACTGTTTCGAAAACCCACCGCAACAAGCCGGCTCCGGCGGCCGACCGTCGGCGAGAGCAAGATCAGGAGACAGCAACATGAAGCACACCGGAGTTCTCCTCTCAGCGCTCGTCGCGCTTGGTTACGCCTACACATGGGCTCCCTTGGGTCCGCCCGGCCTCACGGCCTATGATTGGCATGCCCTCGACTCGATGGAGTACGCCAGCATCCTGTGCGCTGACACCTCCATCGTAATGGAGGGATCCACCGGGTGGGAGGCCTATTCCCACCAAGGGCTTCCCTGCCTGAGCGCGCTCCCGCTCGACAGCGCCTCGGTGCTCGTGGCGTTGGGGAACGGCGGGGACGGAGACGGCGTGTATCGATTCGACTTGGAGAGCCACGGTTTCTCACTCGTCCATCCCTGTTCCCTGCCCCGGTCAGTCCAGTACTCGGCGGGTTGGAATGCCTGGTTCGCGGGAGGGGAGGGGGGCCTCTCGGTCTCGACGAACGCCGTTGACTGGCTCGCCCTCGACGACTTCGCGGGCATGCCCTGCCGGGCCGTTGCCGTGGCGGAATCCTCGCTCGTCATGGCGGCCGATACCTCGGTGTTCTTTGCCCACGACGCCCACGCACTGGAGTTCAGCGGCAGGATCGATCTGGGCCTTGTCGAGCACAACCCCATCACCGAGGCCTCCGGCATCGTTGCCAGCAGGAGGAATGCCGGCGTGCTGTGGACTCAGAACGACTCGGGCAACCCCAATACGATCTACGCCATGTCCGAGAATGGGACACATCTTGGCGCCTACACCATCTCCGGCGCAACGAACCGGGATTGGGAGGACATCGCGATCGCCTACGACGCGGAGGGAGATCGGTACCTGATCTACGTCGGCGACATCGGCGACAACAACGGCGCCTATGTGGATAAGTACGTGTATCTCGTGGAGGAGCCGGAAGTCTCGCCCTCTCAGCCCCCCGTTACCGTGACGCTCCATGGCATGCAGCGGATCACGTTCCAGTATCCGGGCGGTGTCCGCTACAACGCCGAGACGCTGCTCATCGATCCGCTCACCAATGATCTCTATGTCGTGACCAAGCAGGGAGGCGGTATCGCGACGGTGTTTCGCGCCGCCTTCCCACAGTCCACCGCCGAGACCATCGTTCTTGAGCAGGTGGCCGGCATCGCGGGGCTCGGAGGCACGGCGGTGGGTGGAGACATCTCCCCCTCCGGCCGGGAGATCCTCATCAAGACCTACGGGCAGATGTACCACTGGCGACGCGGTCCGGGCCAAACCGTGGGGGAGGCGTTCGGCTCTGCGCGGACGGCGCTTCCCTATGTGCAGGAACCCCAGGGGGAAGCGGTCTGCTGGATGGCCAATCTCATGGGCTACCACACCATCAGCGAAGAGCAAGGCGGTGTCCCGGCCCACCTCTACCTGTATCGTCGCGAGGCATGGCAGCAGGCACAGCCGCCGATGTTTCCCGTGACGGATATCGCGGTCTCCGGCGCCGGCTCCCTGGTTGCCGTCTGTCCCGGGACGAGCCTTGAAGCCGGACTCTGGTGCTCCGCAGACCAGGGTGCGACGTGGGCGCAGCAACTCTCGACGCCAAACCTGGGGGCGGTGGCGGTGGATTCCCATGGCGTGGTGTTTCTCGGCTGGCACGGAGACCGCGACACGACTGGCGTCGCGGTTTGGGCTGCAGACGTGGCGTCTCTCACACCGGTGAACCAGGGGCTCCCTTCACTCAGCATCAATCGGCTGAGAGTCGACCTCAGGGACCCAAGCGGCGCCATGGCATGCTGCACCGACAGCGGCGCCGTAATGCTGACCGGCTACTTCGAGCCGATGGAGTTGGGCATCGGCTGCGTCGCGCCCGACACGGCCTGCATCGAGTGGCCCCCCGTGCCTGCCGCCACCCACTACGACCTCTACCGGTCTCCGCTCGCATTCCAGTGGCCGGACCTGCCCTGGTACACGGTGGCGGTCCCCGACACGACGCTGACTGTGAGTGGTGTGGTTCTTCCCGACACGTCACTGTTCTTCATGGGCCGCGCCCGCAACCCCTCGCAGGTAACCCCCTGGTCCAACACGGTCGGAGTCCTGAACCGCAGCCTGCCGTAACCTGCAATCGTTCGC
>JALOPK010000457.1 GCA_025453925.1 Candidatus Eiseniibacteriota bacterium
AGACGGCGTCTTCCCTTGGCGTCCTCTCCACAAGCTAGCGGACCCCACGACCATTTTCATCCTCTCAGGGTGTCGCCCCCGCGACATGACGACTCATATGAGAATAGTGCCTCTCACGGGCTGCTGTGGCCCGAGAACAGCCGGTCCCGGCGGGCCGATTCTCTCAGGCGGCAGGACCTGAGTTCTTGGGAGTCCCAGGCCCCTGAATCCTTACTCCACATGCGGAAGTCGCAACTGATGGCGATCCCGGTTTGATGATGCGAGCTACTCCCTGAACCAGGGTAGCAATCACCGCCACCCAAATTCAGCAGAAACGATCCATGTTCTGGCGAAACGATGCCATTCCTCTATCCTTTCCCGGTGCTACGGCCCCCTGCAGTCCGTACATACCCCACGCACGGGATTCGGCTCCTCGGGAACCTGCGGCATGAATGGGGGGTGCCTCATTGAAACAACACCGCGGACCACCGACCGGCCTCACGTGGAGTCGCCAATGATCTTCCTGCCCATACTCATCGCCCTTGCGTTCCCACCCCCGGATCCCCAGGAAAGGGCCATGCTCCTCTCGCATCGCGTCATGCTGGAAGAGCCGTGGCGGGCCCAGGAAGGCTATGATGCGTTGAGCTACGACATCGAGCTGACGGTCCGGCCGGACACCTGCGCGTTGCAGGGTGCGGTGCGCATGACGCTTCGTCTGGACGCGGCCCTCGACACTCTCGTCGTCGACCTCTCCTCCGCACTCCACGTGTCGGACGTGTCACTCGACTTTTCCCCCGTCGAGTTCTCACACTCGGACGACCGGATACGTGTTCCTCTCCCGGGGCACGCCGCCGCCGACACCCTGTCCCTTATCATCACCTACGCAGGGATCCCTCAACCCGGCGGATTCGGCTCATTCGTATGCCAGGCCCGGTCGGGGCAGCCTCAGTTCTGGACGCTCAGCCAGACTGACTATGCCCACACCTGGTGGCCCTGCCACGACACCCCGCGGGACAAGGCGATGGTGAGCATGACGGTGTCGGTGCCGTTCCCCGCCGACAGCTTCTTCGTCGTGAGCAACGGCGTCCTGGAAGCGACGGATCAGTGGGACGGGTGGACCACGTACCGCTGGAGGGAACTCCATCCCATCGCCCCCTCTCTGGTCTCGCTGGCGGCGACCAACTACACCATCATCGAGGATGCCTGCGTCTCCACGGGAGGTGACACCATCCCGATCCGGCACTATGTCTACCCGGAGAGGATCGACGCGGCGCGGGAAGACTTCTCCCCCACTTCCGCCATGATTCACGCCTTTGAACTGCGGTACGGGCCCTACCCATTCCGCCCGGAGAAGTACGGCATGGCCATGGTGCAGCGCAGCGGCGCCATGGAGCATCAGACCGTCACGTCCTATGGCGACATCCACGTCCGTGGGGATCACCGCTACGACTGGATCGTGGCCCACGAGCTCGCCCACCAGTGGTGGGGCGACTGGGTGACGTGCGCGGACTGGAATCACATCTGGCTCAACGAGGGGTTCGCCTCCTTTTCCGAAGCGGTCTGGGCGGAGCACGAGGGCGGGGATCAGGCATACAGGGAGTACATGCTCTCCCAGGACTACCTTCGCACCAGCGGCAACGAGTTTCCCGGCACGGTCCTCAACCCCGATGACACGTTCAGCATCACGGTGTACGACAAAGGCGCGTGGATCGTGCACATGCTGCGGCAACTCGTGGGTGACGGTGTGTTTTGGCAGGCGTTAGCGGCCTACGGTGCCGCCCACGCCTACGGGACAGCTGTGACGGATGACCTGCGGTCCGCCGTTGAGGCACGCTGTGGCGAGGATCTCACCTGGTTCTTCGACCAGTGGCTCACCAGGGAAGGACGGCCCCATCTCGCGCTCTCGTGGACCCGCATGCAGCGCTTCACCGATGACTCGCTCACCGTCCGCATACGACAGGTGCAGGCAGGCGAGGCGTATCGCCTCCCGCTGGATATCCGGTTCATCGGTGAGAGCCGTGACAGCGTGATCACCTGTGAGCTGGGGAGCTCCGAGTTCGAGTCTGGATACGCGATGCCGTTCCGCGTCCAGACCTGGGAGGTTGACCCGCTCCACAAGGTCCTGCTGTCGGTGGACAGCGGCCCGGGAGAACCCGGCGAGGGGGCGCTTCCTCTCGCCTTCTATGCCCCGCGTCCGAATCCGTCGTCACGGTGGGTGCGCACAGGCGTGGATCTCCCCGACGCCCGAGTGGTGGAGGTGTCGGTGTTAGATCTCCTCGGCAGGCGAGTGTGGTCGCTGATGCCCTTCACCGCAGGCCCGGGCTATCAGATCCTCCAGTGGGAAGGCGTGACCAGACCAGGCTCCCCTGCCCCCTCCGGGCTCTATTTCCTCCGCGTCCGCGCTGGCTCCGACTCACGCACGTTCCCCATTGTGCGGGTGCGGGAGATCGTCTACCACTGCAACGACTGACGGCCTCGCGCCGAAGGGATGCAACGCGTTGATGGTTTCAGAGTCCGCCCCGACCGTTGACCTCTCCATCTTCTGTCCTCTTCGCCTTCCACACTCGATGCTTCCTGCCCTGCCTCGCGCACCCGCCATTGTCCCCGCGCGTCGGGGGCATTCCACGTCGAGCGCCGAGGATCGCCGGGTGAGACGCGCCGTTCTGATAGATCGCGGCCGATCCCGCGTCCCGTGGTGCGGGATCGCGATCCGGTCATACAGGGAGGATGGGACCTCGGCGAAGTGTCTCAGGAACAGTCCTTGCTGCT
>JALOPK010000458.1 GCA_025453925.1 Candidatus Eiseniibacteriota bacterium
CCGATCAGCTCCGCGCCCGCGTCACCGAGGGTGAACGCCACATCCGTCAACCGCGAGAATCCGGCGATGTCCACGAAGAGCCCGGATCCTTCGAAGCTGCCTTGCCTCTCCCCCCGCTCGAACTGCTCCTCGATGAATGAAGGAATGAGTCGATCCATGTTCCCTCCGCACAGGACACGGCGTACACCGCGATCACCACCGGGCGGTCCCTGTTCCCGCGTCTCTTCGGCCGTCCACATCGCATCTACCACGGCGGAAGGGACTCGTCAATGCCCCGGCCGCCGGCACGCCTCACCAACTCAGACCACGACCGCCCGCGGGAAGACGCTGCCGGGCCCGCCGGCTTGGCCTCTCCACCTGCCGAGGCCGTCAATGGTGTATGCTCCAGCGCACCCCCATGTATGAACATTCCGACAGTTCGATTGGATTCCTGCGCGCCTTCGTCAGCGTTCCGGATCTCGAATTCTTTCTGCGCCAATGCCTTCGGCCCTTCGGTCACGTCGCCGGGGAGGCCGGCCTCCTTTCTGCAGAGCTTGGGCCGCATCACGCCAACCACACGGGTGATCGTGCCCGCGCTCTCTGTTTTCCCCCCGCGATTGCCAACAGGGCAAGGGTGGGGAGAGCGCGGCGGGCAGGTGGACTCAACAGGTCATGGGAGCCGGCTGACCCCGGACACAAGGTGTGTGCGGCCAGGGGCCCGGCCGACAGGGCCAAGGGCAAGGAGCGTCACATGGCAGCACGAGTTCTCACCACACTTGCAACGGTCCTGGTTCTGAGCCTCCATGCGGCCTCCGCCACTGCCGTCCGGGCGCTGGCAGGCCTGGGTGGCACCGGGCGGTTCGGGGAGGTGGTCGCCCCGGTAGGCGACGTGGATGGCGACGGGCAAGCCGACATCCTGGTCACCGATTCGGGCGAGGTCCCCGGGGAGCAGGCACATCTGGCTCGTTGTGCGTATCTGTTCAGCGGCAGCTCGGGAGGGCTGCTTCGGGTTCTCGAATCTCCGCGTCACCGAAACCGAGAGACCTCCGGCACTTCGATCGCCTGCGCACGAGACATGGATGGCGACGGATGCGGCGACGTGATCATCGGTGTCCGCGGGGAGACTTCCGGGGATGGTCAAGCCTGTGGTGGCCGGGCCTATGTGATCAGCTGCAGGACGGGTGAGATCATCCTGACACTCGCCTCCCCCAATGCGGTTGAGGACGGCTGGTTCGGCGCCTCTGTCTGCTCGGCGGGTGATGTGACCGGCGACGGTCATCTGGACCTGATCGTAGGCGCAGACGGGGAAGCACAGGGGTTGAGCCCTCCTGGATCGGGCCGCGCGTATGTCTTCTGCGGTGTGACCGGCGCCCCTGTCAGGACCCTGACATCTCCGATCGAGGAGTTCGCGGGCGGCTTCGGGTGCACGGTGGCCGGCGTGGGAGACGTCGACGGCGACGACTGCCCGGACCTGGCGGTCGGATCCTCGGAGGGCGTCGACGCCGGGGTGCCGGCGGGGGGGAGAGTGCATGTCTATAGCGGACGCTCCGGCGACCTCCTGCACACCATCGTTTCACCTTCGCAACAAGCATTCGGCTGGTTCGGCGCCTCGATGGCCTGCCCTGGCGACATCGATGGCGACGGGATGCCTGATCTGGTGATTGGTGCATACGGAGAAGACCTGGGTGCGGGCATGCGCGCTGCGGGCAGGGTGTACGTCGTGAGTGCGGCCGACGGGCGCCTCCTTCGCACGCTGGAGTCTCCCCATGCAGGCCGCTTCGGGAGATTCGGGGTCTCCCTGGCGGCCTGCGCCGACCTCAATCACGACCGTCGGTATGACATCGTGGTCGGGGCATGCGGCGAGTCCATCGATGACCTCGGAGGCCATTGCGGGCGGGCCTACATCTTCGATGGCGCAACCACCGAACCCATCGCCGAACTCCACTCGCCTCACCCTGAGGCGTACGGTGCTTTCGGCTGCAGCGTCGCCATCGCCGGGAACATACAAGCCGACGGGTTGGGTCGCGTCGCGGTAGGTGCGGAGTATGAACAGAGGCACGGCGCAGCCTACCTCTTCGCAGTGGAAACTCTCGCAATGGGGTCGTCAGTCCCTGACGTACCGAGCGGCGATCCTCGGGACGAGCCGGCACGGCCGCCACAGAACGGGGGAGACGAATGATCGGTCACCTGTCTCCTCAGAAGCCCCGGAACGATGCCGGCCCGCCGCGTGAACCGAGTCGACCATGGGCGGCCTTCGAGACGAGGCTGCCGGATGCCGCCTTCGGCGAATGGTTTGAAGATCCGCCCAGACTCCCCAGAGGTGAGAACGATCCGACGACGTCGGCGCTGAGATCCCCGAGACAACTCGGGCGATTCCTCTCCTCTGCGGCGGGGCGTAAGCAGGGACCGGTTTGCAGGGCATCCACGCGCTCACGGTGTGTACCCGCCGGCGATGCCGGCTGCGTGCCCGGTGTGGATGGCAGTTCCAAGGCGAGAAACTCGCGGGGAGCGGTTCTCCTCTCCCCGGCGTGCGATACGACACCCAGTCACATGAGGGAGGGAACGATGTGTATGAACACGGCAATTCGCGGGATGGCCGCTTGTGCCGTCATCCTCGCCATGGTGGGAATCGGTCTGCTCACCCCGGCCCGTGCGCAGACGTGGAACATCCAGACGATAGACTCGTCTGGTGACGTGGGGAGCTACTCATCCCTGGTTCTGGATGCCTTGCGGCATCCGCACATCAGCTACTACGACTATACGC
>JALOPK010000106.1 GCA_025453925.1 Candidatus Eiseniibacteriota bacterium
TCGAGGCCTCCGAGGGTGACGATCTGGAAGTCGCCGACACGCAGGTCACAAACAAGACCACGGGCAAGACCTTCCCGGTGGAGCCGCTCCCCAAGGCCCGCCAGGCCATCGTCGATGCCGGAGGCCTGGTCCCCTACACGAGAAAACGCCTGCTGGACAAGCAGAAGTAGTCTCCCGGGCCACGGGGTGCGCGTTCAGCCCGTGGCCCTTCGCATCCTTCTTGTACACCACACTCTCGAAGCACCGTCATCCATGGTATGCGCGTTGTTTGCGCCGCGACGGCTGATGTCATACTTTGTAATAGTAGCTGCTGAGAGACCGAGCGATTCGCCGAGCCTGCCTGACAGTATTTGATGTCGCATCAGGCATCGGTTTTCGATACCCCGGGGTCAGTGCGACCCGGGAGCTGAGGGTCCTGCTCACAGGAGGTGCGTGAACATGGGTCGTTCGCCGCGGACCGTCGCTGTGGCCGCAGGCCTTCTCCTGGCCGGCGTGCTCGTCGTTTCCTGTGACAAGGACGAGTCAACCAATCCCACAGATGCCCCTGAGCTTCCTCCGGCGTCGAGCATGGTCATGGATTTCTCCGACTTCCAGGAAGCGGGGGTCGCGAGACCGTCGCTCGCTCCGGCGTCGCATGACAACTGGGGATGGGCGGTCCTCAACGTCGCGGTGTGGAACACCGTGCTCACCGTGACCATGGTCGTCCCGGTCGCCTCGTTCGTGGAGGCGTTCAATCACGAGCCCGAACCTCAGGCCGACGGCTCATGGCGTTGGAGCTACGGCTTCAGCGCGGCCGGCGTGGTGCACACCGCCAAGCTGTACGGCAGGATCGATCTCAACGGCACCTATTGGGACATGTACATCAGCAAGTCGGGGTCATACACCGATTTCCGCTGGTACACGGGGCAGACTGATCTGGCCATTACCCAAGGCACGTGGACGCTCTACCAGGCTCCCGAGACGCCGACCCCCTTCCTCGGCATCGAGTGGCATCGCACTCCTGCAGACAGCACCGGCGACCTGCGCTACACGAACATCATTCCCTCACACCCTGACAGCGGCGGATTTGTCCACTATGGCCTCGCCAACGACCTGCCCTACAACGCCTTCTACGACATCCACTCCCCTTCGCAGGCCAATACTGTGAGCATCGAGTGGAATCGCGACACGAACGACGGCAGTATCCGAGACCCGCATCACTTCGGAGACATGAGCTGGTACTGCTGGAGCAGCACACTCGACGACGTGGTGTGTCCGTGAACCTCGGGTCTCTGAACCGTCGAGCCCCTGCTTCCTGGAGGAGATGATCCCATGAAGAGTCGCTTCCCGATCCAATCCAAGCTGTTTCTCAGCCACTTCCTGGCAGTCGTGCTGGTGTCGGGAAGTGTCGGCACCTACTTCTACATGAGCGCAGTGCGAAGCCTCCTCCACAACCTCCAGCAGCGCCTGCAGAACACCGCCGCGTTGATGAGCCAGGTTCTGGATGCGGACCAGATCCGTGCCATCCGGACCGATGCCGACGCGACACGGCCCGAGTACCTTGAAACCCTGCGCCTCCTGAGGGACCTGAAGCAGACGAACCACGACATCGCCTTCCTCTACATCATGCGACTCGAGAACGAGCGGGTGTACTTCGTCGTGGACTCCGACGAGACCGACCGCCAAGCGCCGCCGGGTCTGGAGTACGCGGAGGCCGGCAAGGAGTTCAGCCCGTGGTTGCGGGCGGGCTTCAACGCCGCGTCCGTGGACAGGCGAATCGTGAGCGACGAGTGGGGTTCGTTCATGTCAGGCTATGCCCCGATCAGGAACGGTCTGGGGGAGTACCTGGTCGGAGTCGACATGCGCGCGGACGAAGTGCAGGCGAAGCTGCAGCAGATACGGGCCTCGGGGCTGGTGTCGCTCTCCTGCTCGTTGATCCTCGCGTTCCTGTTCAGCCGCCTTCTCTCCAGCCATTTCATCCGCCCCATCAGCATGCTGGTCTCCCGGTGTCACGCCATCGCGGAAGGCAAGCTTGACGGCCGGGTGGAATCTCACACCAGCGACGAACTCGACATCCTGACGCAGGCGTTCAACACCATGTCGGATCGGCTTTCGGAAAGCCGGGAGGAGAGCCGGAAGGCGTCCCAGGCCCTGAAACGGGCCAAGGATGAACTGGAAGACCGTGTCGCCGATCGAACCCGGGACCTTTCCGACGCCAATGAGAACCTCCTTCATGAGATACAGGAGCGAAAGCGGGCCGAAGAGGCCTTGGCCCTGTCCGCCCGCACTGACCACCTGACCGGCGTCCTCAATCGCCGCGCCATCGTCGAGCACTTGCAGTACCAGCTCGTGCGCACCGAGCGCGACGCTCAGGCCTTCGCGGTCATCGTGGGTGATCTCGATTTCTTCAAGCGGGTGAATGATTCGTACGGTCACCTGGCCGGGGATGCGGTACTCAAGGCGTCGGCCGAGCGGTTGCGCGCGGGCGTGCGCCGGCAGGATTTGGTGGCCCGATGGGGAGGCGATGAGTTCCTGCTCCTGCTGCCCGATACCGACGTGGAGGGCGCACAGGTGCTCGCGGAGAAACTGCGGGAACGTATCACGAACGAATCCTATTCGGGCATCAAGAAGGATCCGCCGATCACTATGAGCTTCGGGGTGAGCGCCCATGTCCGGGGACAGACCGCCGACGAGTGCGTGAGGATCGCGGACGCGGCGCTCTACCGCGCCAAGGGCCTGGGCAGGAACCGCGTGGTAGTCGGCGGCCCTCCCCCCCCACCAGCAAAGACCTGATCCGCCCGATTCGGCGGCGACCCCGGAGGCCGCACTCCGCTTGCACCCGGGGGGGAGATCACGTTCCTTCGCGAGACTTCCGCGCGCTTGACTAACCCCTGAGGAGGCGACTAGGCAGCATGTGTCCCGAGCCCAACAAGATCATCTACTCCATGGTCGGGGTGAGCAAACACTACGACAAGAAACCCGTCCTGAAGGACATCTATCTCTCCTATTTCTACGGCGCCAAGATCGGCGTCCTTGGGCTGAATGGATCGGGGAAGACCTCCCTGCTGCGCATTCTGGCCGGCGTTGATACCGCGTTCACGGGACGCACCGTCCTCACCCCGGGTCATACCGTGGGATACTTGGAGCAGGAGCCTCAACTCGACGAGACAAAAACGGTCGGAGACATTGTCCGCGAGGGCGCCAAGGAAGCGGCTGACCTCCTCGACGAATTCAACCGGATCAGCGCCCAGCTTGCCGAACCGATGGACGACGACGAAATGACGCGGTTGATCGAACGTCAGGGAGTCGTCCAGGAGCGAATCGACGCACTGAACGCCTGGGATCTGGACGCACGGCTGGAGATGGCCATGGATGCTCTGCGGTGTCCGTCGCCGGACACGGCGGTTCGGGTGATATCCGGTGGAGAGCGGCGCCGGGTCGCACTGTGCCGCCTGCTCCTGCGGAAGCCTGACATCCTGCTCCTTGACGAGCCGACCAACCACCTCGATGCGGAAACCGTGGCATGGCTCGAACGGCATCTACAGCAGTATGAAGGCACCGTGATCGCGGTGACCCATGACCGCTACTTCCTTGACAATGTTGCCGGGTGGATCCTGGAACTCGATCGTGGGCAGGGGATCCCTTGGAAGGGCAACTACTCGTCATGGCTCGACCAGAAGCGAACCAGGCTTCATCAGGAGGAGAAACAGGAAAGCGAGCGCCAGCGGACCCTCCAGCGGGAGTTGGAGTGGATCCACATGTCGCCCAAGGGTCGGCATGCCAAGAGCAAGGCGCGCATCACGTCCTACGAAAGCCTGCTGCGGCAGGAGACGGAGCAGCGCACCAAGGAACTGGAGATCTTCATCCCGCCGGGTCCGAGGCTCGGGGACATCGTGATCAGAGCCGAGGCCGTGAGTAAGGCTTACGGAAACAAGGTCCTGGTCGACGGCATGAGCTTCTCTCTCCCGCCGGGGGGAATCATCGGGATCATCGGTCCCAACGGCGCCGGCAAGACCACGCTGTTCCGAATGATCGTCGGTCAGGAAACGCCGGACTCAGGGGTCATCCGCGTGGGCGACAGCGTGAAGCTGGCCTACGTCGATCAGAGCCGCGAAACCCTCGATGCGGAGAAGACGGTATGGGAGATGATCTCCGGGGGCCAAGACGTCATCATGATGGGCGAACGGCAGGTCAACTCCCGCGCCTATGTGGCACGGTTCAACTTCTCGGGGACGGATCAGCAGAAGAAGGTCGAAGGCCTTTCCGGCGGAGAACGAAACCGGGTGCACCTCGCCAGAATGCTCACGCAGGGCGCCAACGTGCTGCTCCTGGACGAGCCCACCAATGACCTCGACGTGAATACGCTACGGGCCTTGGAGGAAGCCCTCGAGAGCTTTGCGGGCTGTGCGGTCATCATCAGCCACGACCGCTGGTTCCTGGATCGAATCGCCACGCACATCCTGGCGTTCGAGGGCGACAGCTCCGTCAAGTGGTACGACGGGAATTGGTCCGAATACGAGGCCGACCGCAAGTCGCGGCTCGGCGCAGCCGCCGACCAACCGCACCGGATCAAGTATCGCCCGCTGACACGCGCCTGAGGCGCAGAGATGTCAGCAGTCAGTCATCAGTTGTCAGTGGGGCCTCCGAGGTCACGTGGTTCCCTCAGGTCTCAGGGCTGAGAGTACTGCCCACTGTCGCCACGCCGCCCTGCGGAGTGCGGCCCGGCGCGGAGCGCCGGAACTACAGCCCGGAGGATTACCATATGTCGATGACACATGTACTCTCACGCAAGTTTGGGCCCAAATCGAATCGAGCTGCCGATTGCCAAGTGCCGACCTCCGGCTGCAGGCATTCGAATGTCAATGACGATCACCGTTCTTCATGATGACTGGCAGGAGTACTCGCTCCTGGATTCCGGCCATCGCCGGAAACTCGAACGATTCGGTTCGACGGTCGTGGTGCGCTCCGAGCCCAAAGCCTGGTGGTCGCCCGATCTCCCCCGCCAGCAATGGGACGGGGCGGGGGCCGTCTGCGATGAGGCCGGTACCTGGCGCGTCGACCGCGACCAGAGCCGGGAGTGGCCGCTCGCGTTTGACGGTCTCACCCTGCAGGCAAGGCTTGCCGACTCCTCGCGCCACGTCGGGGTCTTCCCCGAGCAATCCGCCCATTGGCGCTGGATCAGAGGTCGAACCCCGCTGCCCTCCGGAGCCCGGCCAGCCCTTCTCAGTCTGTTCGGGTACACTGGCGTGGCGACGCTCGTGGCGGCCTCGTGCGGCTTTGCTGTCACCCATGTGGATGCGTCGAAGCCGGCGCTGGCATGGGCGCGCCGCAACCAGGCGCTGTCGGGGCTGGAAGATGCGCCCATACGATGGATCCTTGACGACGCCCTGAAATTCGTGAAGAGAGAACTTCGCCGAGGGCATCGCTACGATGCCATGATCCTGGATCCGCCCTCGTTCGGGCGGGGACCCAGCGGAGAGGTGTGGAAGGTCGAAGCCGCACTGCCCGAGCTCCTCGACCTGTGCCGCGGCATCCTCTCGAGCGAGGTCCGTTTCGTCATCCTGACCCTCTACAACCTCGATGCGTCCGCCCTCATGGTCGGCAACCTCATGGCGGAGACCTTCGGAGACCGCGCAGGCGCTCTGGAGGTGGGCGAGCTGACCCTCCGCCATGCGCACTCCTCCAAGCTGCTGCCCCTGGCCTTGTTCGGAAGATGGGAACGGGTCCCTCCGCCCGCAGGCGCAGGCAACTCACCGATGGAGGGCACGGGACACACTTGACACGGTCGGTCTGCGATGCGGTGGCAGGAGACAGGAGCGCCCTCTGCTGGAATGCGCCGTCTAATCGCGAACGGCCAAGAATGCGCAGGGCAGCGCGAGTGCGAACAGAGGATTCGGCGGAGCGGACACCCTTTCTCCCCGTGGGTGAAGGCGGGGTTGAGGTGGTGAGCGTGGTCTCTGGGGCCCATGGCTGAGAGCGGGGAGCCGACAGCCCCCGGCGTAGTGCCCCCTCACCTTCATCCTCTCCCGCTGGGCGAGGAGAGTCCTTGGCACACCACGGAGGCAGATACGCAGACTCCCCCCACCCACAGTGTTGCGCGTGGGCACCAGCCGGGCCCGATGGCGGGCGAAACTGCCTCCGGGGCGCCGGGGACAAAGGGTGAACATCTAAACTGGTCGCAGGGTATTCCTGTTCCGGAGCACGACGTTCCGGCCAAGGCGGGCGCTCCCTCCTGAGAAGGAGTTGACCGCCGGGCCGTCGAAACGGGTGCGCGAGTCGTCCTTGGTCCGCCTCGGCGAGTTGGAGGAATAATGTCTGGATCGACAAGCCCATCGGTTCCGTGGATTCTCTGGCCGTTCTGGGCAGTGTGGAAGCTGCTCGCAGGAATCATCGTGGTGACCGGGCGGATCGTGGGCGTGATCCTGGGCCTGGTGCTTATGATCGCAGGCGCCGCGCTCTCCGTCACGGTGGTGGGCGCGGTCATCGGGGTGCCCCTGGTCGTGCTCGGCCTTCTGCTCATGGCGCGCAGCATCTTCTGATGCCGGCCGCAGTCGCCCGCTGTGGGGCCGAGCCCTCCTGCTTCTCAACTATTCTAATATTAGAATAGTGGCCTGAGCGCCCCATGTTCGACTGCCGCGCTGAGCCCCGCCCGGCGACTGATCCCGCCCGCCAGATTCGGGGCGTGCTTTTCGATCTCGACGGCACGTTGCTCGACACGTTGGAGGATATTGCCCACGCGACGAACCGCTCCCTCGCCGCGGGTGGGTTTCCCACTCATGAGGTTCGCGCCTACCGCCGCTTCGTGGGCGATGGAGTTCGCTCCCTCATCCGCCGCGCGCTGCCCGAAGATCAACGGGATGAGGGCACGATCACCGCGTGCCTCGCGTCGTTCCTGGATGACTACGGCCGAACCTGGAACGTCGCGACCCGGCCCTATCCGGGCATACCTGAAGCGCTCGAGGCGCTGGTCGCCCGAGGCCTGAAACTGGCCATCCTCTCCAACAAGCCGGACGAGCTCACCTGCCTGTGTGTGCGAGATCTACTTCCCCGCTGGCGGTTCGACGAGGTGAGGGGACAACGGGACGGAGTCCCTCGCAAGCCCGATCCCGCGTCCGCGCTGGAGATTTCCCGGGCATTAGACCTCCGTCCTGACGAGTTCCTCTTCGTCGGCGACAGCCCCGTCGACATGGAGACCGCCGTTGCCGCCGGCATGGTCCCCGTGGGCGTACTCTGGGGATTCAGATCCGAGGATGAGTTGAGAACGGCGGGTGCATGGGCGCTGTTGCACCATCCGATGGGCCTGATTGACCTCCTGGTCCGGAAGCCGGATGCCCATCGGCTCGTGACCCGGCCGTCGCCAAGGACGGGGCCTTGATCCCGCCGCAACGTGTCGATCGGTCGGCGCCACTCCCCATCGTTTGACCGCTGCTGTGCCGCGCGCATCTAGTGGCATTCAAGAACCGGGATCTCCCGCTGAAGGGTGGGGGTTGCGTGGCGCGGATTCTCAACGCAGCCGTCCCGGGTTGGCCTCTGCCCCGCGTTGTCCGTCCCGTGAGGCCCGGCGCCCTAGTGCGCGGATCATCCCACGAACGACCCCGTTGTGATCCTCACACACGAGTCACCCAGATTGTCGACGGAAGGAGCGGACGATGCGAAAGGGCACTTGGCTGTGGCTGTCGCTCTTTGTTGCGGTGCTGGCCTGCACCAGGGATGAACCGACGAATCCCGTCATCCCGACGAATCCCTGGATTCAGACACCATCCTCGGGTGCCCTGATCTCCAGCATCCATGCGCCGGTGAGAGGCCGCGCGCCCGATGCCGACAGCGTGCTGATCCGGGTGGACTCCGTGTGGCCGTCTATCCGAGTTCCGTGCGCCGAGGATGGTTCCTTCTCCGTGGAGCGCTGCAGGATCGGCGGCCATGGCGGGCGGGTCATCTGGGCCCAGGAGGACTCAATCCCTCTCGCCGACCACTACGCGGCGCTCTTCGAAGCGGCCTACGCGATGGGCCCGCCCCCGTGGCCCCATGAGATGGACAGCCCGCTCTTCAACGTCTTGTCGTTGGATGGCTTGCACCCCAACGGCACTGGCTACGCGCTGATGGCGCCGGCCTGGTACGAGACGATCACGGGGCGCGATGACTTCCCGACTTTGCCTGCGACGGTGGCCCAACCCTCCCTGTGCACGCCGCCGCCCGGCGCGCGACGGCTCAGCCCCCGCGAGGTGCTCGGGGCGCCCTGAGGGCGCTGGTCAGCAGGAGGGACGGAGAGGAAGGACCTCCTGCAAGATGCCCGCAGCAGCGGCGCACATCCGCTCCACGACTGTCCTTCCGCTGATGAGTTCGCCCGGGAGAACACACCGGTCCCATCCGGGTCGGAGGAGACCATGCCGGCGCAACGGGGCAGCCTTGCGGGATCGGCACGGGGCGACGAGGGGCGGAGCCTCCGGCATCAGGCGAGAGGAATCCGCCGGGCAAAACCTGCGGGTCCGCTTCTCGCTGCGGACACGCGGCCCCTCAAAGCTGCAGGCCGAGGTAGAAGCCGGGCCAGGCCTTGACCCAGGTTCCGCCCTTGCGGCTATCATGCCAGGTGCCGCTGGCGAACCCTTCGCCGTCGCTCAGTCGCGATGTGTACACGTTGAGCGTCGCACCGCCGACCAGCGCCAAAGGCCCGACCAGGTTCACCCCCAGCCCCATTCGGAGGGTGTGGAGCGCGTTCAGCCCATCGGGCCAGCGGCCACCGTCCAGGACGATGGAGGAAAGTGCCTCGATGTTGGCGAAGGGCCCACGGAGTGGGATGTGTGCGCCGAGGCCCGCGCCAAGCAGCAGGCGATCGGTGCCGTGCGTCCAGTCGCCCCCGACGTGGAGCAACGAGTACGCGTACTGGTTGCCCAACTTGACCCCCACGCCAAGGTCCGGCGCGCCGCCCGTCCATACGGTGATGTTGTGGCGGCCGTCCCGGACATAGCTCAAGAGCCCCAATGGCGCCCCGGAGACAGTGTTCGCGACGTTGAGCACGCCTATCTGTGTGCCTCGCACCGAACGCGCCACATTCACCAGCCCAAGCTGGCAGCCGTTGGCCTGCCCGGCCACGTTGATGAGGGAGAGCTGGAGGCCCCGGAAGCTCGCTGCACCATTGACCGTCTGTGAGAACTGAAACCCATCCATGTGGCCGGTGACCGCGTTGAACAGCGAGCAGTACTGGAAGCCGGTGAAATCCCCCCGGGCGTAGTTGCCCAATCCCGAGAACTGGAACCCGGAGAACCGCTCGGCCGATAGGTTGAAGCCCCCGGCGAGTTGGGCACCGCGCCCGTGTGCAGCGGCAACATTGCCCAACCCTCCGATCTGGGCGCCGTCCACGCTGCCCCCGGCCCAATTGAGCAGCGCGGCA
>JALOPK010000107.1 GCA_025453925.1 Candidatus Eiseniibacteriota bacterium
TCGAGTGCGAGCCGTGCGGCCGATGCCCGGCCTGGGTCGGGTCGCGAACCGTGCTCCTGCCATGCCGACACCACTGCACGGGCCAAGAGGTCCAGATCGAATCGAGGGGAGAGGGGACGATGACAAGGGAGTCCTGCTTGGGCAGTACCTACCTCATCCTGGCCGGCCTTTGCCTGGCCGGCCTGATGATCCGCAACGGTTACGAGCTGCTCAAGAAGGCCGGGAGAGTGGATGCCGAGGACAAGGTCATCTTCTTCGTCGTCTTCGCGGCGATGTGCGCCATGTTGGTGAGCTGGCCTCTCATGTGTGCGTGGGACCCGCGGCGCATGGTGGTGCCGAGCGGCGTGCGGTGGGTCGGCCTCGGCATGGCGGCAGCGGGGTTCGCCCTGGCGATAGGAGGGATGGTTCAACTGCGAGGAGTGGAGAACATCACCCAACTTGTCACCACGGGGTTGTACTCCAGGCTTCGCCATCCCATGTACACCGGCTTCATCCTGTGGATCATCGGATGGGCGGCGGTCTACGGCCCCATGGTCAGCCCCTTCGTGGGAATCGTGTGCATCGGCAGCGTTCTCTATTGGCGCAACCTGGAGGAGTGCGCGATGGAATCACGCTACGGGGATGACTATCGGGCCTATCGTCGTGAGACGTGGTGCTGACTCAACCCTGACCCGACGGCCGAGTGGAGAAGGGAGCAGGGTCGGTAGTGCATCATGGGATCTGGTCGAGCGAAGGTGGGCGGGACCTCTCCGCACCAGCGGTGCATGTGCGCGGTCTGCCGGTCGCGTGGGAGTGAGAGAGATCCGGTCAAGTCCATCACTGCTCCAGGGTGAAGGTATCACTCAGAACGCGAGAACCGGACAGGAACGGGCCTCTCCGCCTGCGGTCAAGCGAGCGGCGGGCGGGCGGCTGAGTCTCTTCAGGGGTGTCCGCGTAGACGTCTGGGTTTCCAGCGGGCGAGACGATGTCCGGCGCAGCCCAGATCCTTCCCACGGTGGCAGCGGCACGTTGACGACTTGCCAACGCGCCGCGCGCCCGGGGCCCATCCATTGCCTCAAGCCCCAGTCCTCGGGGCGGGGTGGTTGCGTTGGGGGTCGCATCGGGGAACGCGCAGGCTGCGCTTTCTCGCTGACACACATCGCGTGTATATTCGACCCCGCCGCGACCTCGATGGTTGTCCTGAACTGCTGGTCTGAACTCGGAGTGTTCCCGTGGCGCTTTTCAGCTCGGCGAGAGTCGTGACGACTGG
This sequence comes from Candidatus Eiseniibacteriota bacterium, assembly GCA_025453925.1. Lineage (GTDB taxonomy): Bacteria > JAFGKV01 > JAFGKV01 > JAFGKV01 > JAFGKV01 > JAFGKV01. The sequence continues at coordinate 1,250 of JALOPK010000107.1, forward strand.
TGTGTGGTGTGCGCTGGCTCTGGTAGTGTCCTCCCCAGGCGCCGTACATTCCTCGCAGGCTGCGCCCCCACCCGACCCTCGCCCTCGATACGATAACACCTACGCCAAAGACTTCATCATGGACGCGCCGTGGCGAGTGATCGATGAGCAGACTGCTATCCCGGTGACGATAATTCTGAAAGACTGTGACGTTGATGACATCAGGGAACTTCACTGGATACGACTCTGGGATGTGACGGGCGGCGGGTCAGTTCTCCTGTGGGATCATGACTTCGATGACGAGCAGATCGGAGATGATGACTCGGAGCACAACTACTGGACGTACATCACGACCGTCACTGAAGGACATGCCACCCTTCCCGATGGGTCGCTCCTGACCCCGTCGAACCTGGGTCACGACCCCGGCGACGATATCCAACTGAGCGTCTCAGTGTATTACCGGGATGATTGGTTCAACTACACGGAGACCCGTCATCTCCGCGTTCACGTCGGTGGCGGGCCGTTCCCCTGGCCCGAAGACTGGTATGGCGGTGACACGCACTACCACACTATGTACACGAACAACCTCTACGAATCTGGCGCTCCCCTTCCGGCCGTGCGACTGGCGGCGATCGCCATGGGACTCGACTGGCTGACCGCCACCGACCACTCCTGCGACCTCGATGAAACAGGAGACGGGGCGTACTCGTACGCCACTCACCATTGGGAGTACTCGATACAGACTCCGGCGGGGACTGCGACGACGTACCGGGATAATACGTCTTACGGGTCGAGCTGGGGAGCCCTCGGTGCAGACGTTTCCGATCTGGATTCACCGGCGTTCCGGCTGTTTCGAGGGGTTGAGATCAATCTGGGATCAATCGATGACGACTCCTGGGAGAAGACCCTTCACACACTGTTCTACAACCCGGACTACATCAATTCACCGTACAGCGGGGCGTTGGGAGAGCGGCCGGTTTTCCCGTCATTGCCCGATGGGTTGGACTCGCTGGCTGTCGGCGGTTTCGCCTATGCGGCCCATCCGTTGAGCGATCTGTCGGCCGAGTGGGCCGGGCTGGATTGGGGTGTGAACGGTTCAGTTTGGGGTGATCAAGACCTCGATTCGGTCCTTGTTCGTGAAGCCTTCAGAGGGATCGAGGCCTTCAACATGCGCCAAACCAGGTACTCCAGCGATCAGAACGATCCTTGGGCCGACTTTGATTCAGGCGTCCTTCCCGACGATCCCTACCCGAACGAACTGCTCGCCGGAGTCGACCTCTGGGATCAACGCCTTGTTGCCGGCTTGGCGCCGGGCGGATCGAGGAAAGTGTTCCTTTCCGGCGGCAGTGATGCCCACGGGGACTTCAACTATGCCTCGTTCATGGGTGTCGACAACTATGCGACGGACAATGCCATGGGGCGGGTGCAGACGGTCGCGTACGTCCCCGGTGAGTACGGAGGCGAGAGCCTTCCGCCCATGAACGACATACTTGACGCTCTTCGGGCCGGTCAGACGATAGCGACTGATGGGCCGTTTCTCGAAGTCGGTCTTGATCGTGACGGAGACGGAGACTGGTACGAACCAGCCGACCTGAAGATCGGCGAGCATGGAATCGTCAATCCCGGCTCGGAGCTGCCTCTTGTCGTTCGGTGGGCATCGCTTTCGGAATTCGGGGCGGTGGACAGCGTGAAGCTCATGGCGGGAGATCAGGCAGGCACCTTTGTGGCGCACGCGTTCTCGCCAAACAGCAACGGTAGTGGGTACGGAGGCTCTGCGGTGATCGACCTCTCTTCCCTCGGTCTCACCGGGGCATACTACTTCAGGGCCGAGCTTCTTACCGACGACGGAGACGTCGGGCATCGAGCCTACACCAATCCGATCTGGATTACGTTCGTGTATCCGCCCGGGGCGATTGACGATCTCACCGCAACGGTGATGGGCGACACGATTCGATTGGGCTGGAGCGCCGTCACACTCGACGAAAGCGGCCAGCCAACCTCAGTGGATCACTACGTGGTGTACCGGAGCCCTGACCCCTTCTTTCTCGCGGAATCCGCCGATTCGATAGGCGGAGCCACCGATCCCTGGTTTGACGACACCGATGCAGGGGTGGGAGACCCGACGACCAATCACTACTATGTCGTGAAAGCCGTAGACTCGTTCGGCAATCGAGCTCTTGATTCGAACAGGGTCGGGAAGTTCGACAGACCCGTATCGGGAATCGATCTTCTATCGGAGTGAGTGGACAGGAGGCGACCAGGAATCCGGCACTTCGCCCGCCCGCCGCAGTGCTTTCTGCACACAGGGCTACCGGGGGGCTCCATCGAGGATCTCCTGTGTCGTCAGCTTGTCCCTGGGCCTGACCTGACTCCCAAACCCTCTCTGCTTCACGACGTAGTCCCCAACTCTCACCCGCTGCCGGGAACGAACTTCGGATGACACCAATCTGGAGATCGTATGCCCCTCAGGCGTTCGGACCCGGAGATACTCAAGGTCCCCGGATTCGAACACCAGCCAGGCCATCCTTGACGACTTGATGGCAACCACCTGCCCCTCATAGGGTAGATAGCCATCCCGGATCCATCTCCCCGCCAGCACGACAAAGCCGGTGAGAGAGACCACCGCAAGAAGGGTCAGACACAGCGATAGCGGACTGCCGATCAGGCGACACCGCCAGATTCGATCCGAGGAGCCCCGACAGAAGTGTAGTGTCGTGTGCATGCGCGTCACACCGGATCGAGCGCCAGGGGGGTCGCCATGAGGCCTTCGCGACACTCCATGGGTGCGGAGAGGATAGTGAAGGGGAATCCACTCACCCGGAATCACACCTTCGCGGGAATGACGCGAGTAGGGGCGATTCGTGGCATCAGTTCACGACCGTCGCGCCGGGCGTGCGCGAGAGGCCGGCCGCCGGCGAAGCGGCCTGTTGGGTGGTCGGGAATCGACTCCGGGGCGCTGGCAAATCGAACCCACTGCTCTCTCCGCGGCGCCGATTCTCCAGAGTTGGCGCGACCCCGAGGACTCAGTCGGCCGGCACCCACACGTGGGATGAGCGGGCTCCCGCGCACCGTCGGCCCATTAATGAGAGGCCCGCGCGGCTCACTGAGGATCCGGCCGGTACTGTTACTTCCTGGTCGAATTCTGCCGCCTCGGCTTGCCTTCGATTCGCTCAATCGGATCGTTGATGTACACCTTGCCCAAGCCAATCGCTGACGTAATGATGCCGCCCTTCCGGTCTTCACTGATGTCGTTGGAGTACCCGAGATCCACCGGCACCTTGCCCCGCCCCCCCTGCGCGTCCACCACGTAGGTGGGTCGAAGGAAACCGGTGGTCGCGCCGCAGAGATCCCTGCAGATTTCCTTTCCTCGGTACACCTCGGTTCTGAAATGCCCGGTCCCCTCGACCAGATCCGCGTAGTACAAGTAGTAGGGTCTCACGCCCATCCTGCCGAGGCCGTGAACCAGATCTCTCATCACATCCGTGTCGTCGTTCACTCCCTTTAGTAGAACGCTCTGGTTCGCGACGGGAATGCCAAGATTCCTGAGGATCTGGATGGCCTGATAGCTCTGGTCGGTTATTTCGTTAGGATGATTGAAGTGCGTGTTCACGTACAACTGGGGATCCTTGGACGTCTTCGGCGTGTGCCTTCTCAACACGTCAACGAGTTCAGCGTCTTCGATGATTCGCTGTGGCCACACGCAGGGGACTCGTGTCCCGAGTCTGATAAGATCAAGGTGTTTGATCTCCCCGAGCTTTCCCAGTATTTCGTCAAGCCTCTTGTTTGATATCAGCAGCGGATCCCCGCCAGAAACCAACACGTCTCTGAGGTCATCGTGAGATGCAACGTACTCGATGCCTTTGTTTATGTCATCAAGCGATGGGTTCTTATGATCATCTCCGACTTTTCTTTTCCTTGTACAGAATCTGCAATACATTGAGCATTCGTTTGACACGAACAGCAAGACCCTGTCTGGATAGCGATGGATTATCGTCCTTGGACCGCCGAGGGGGATGTCCCCTTCTTCATCAAGGGGATCCTCCGTCAGATCCTTGTAGTGCTCAAGTTCCTCGACGTCAGGAATAGCCTGCTTCCAGATGCCGTCATTCATCTTCTCAATGAGACCAAGGTAGTAGGTATTCACCCGCATGGGGTACTTGGCGATCACATCCCTGAGTCTCGGATCAACTCTCGCCTTCCGTCCGGTGAGCCATTTCTCGAGGTCTTCGAATGTCTTTATCGAGTTCCTCAAGATATCTTTGTATGCCATTCACAGCGCTCCTTTGGTGGACAACGGGAAGCGGAACATGGGAGGCTCAATCAGCGGCGACTCGAATGCTCACCCGAAACAGAGCGGAGTCGGGTCTCCCCGGTTCTTGGTATCATCACGGCGAGTCCGGTCATGGTTGAACCAAACAGCGCCGGTTGGCGCATGAACGGTCTCGATCCCCTCCACGTCCGACGAGGATGTCGTGGGTCCTCGTCATCTGGTCAGTCCTCCCTGGCCATGCAGCGAGGTCCCTCTCCGAAGGACAATGTGGGTCAAGGAATGAGTGCGTCTCCTCAGGGTCAAGAGTCCCCCCGCCGCCCGAGGAGGACGTGCACCGACGCCAGTGAGCCGGCAGGGTCGCGACTCTGCCGCGTGGCGAAGAGACAGTAGACTGGCGCTCACACACGGGAGATCATCCCGTGCGCCGCCGTGCCGACCGCGCGCCGGAGGTGTTCCCATGCGGGTTAGGAGCCCGCGCCGTCCAAGGGTTCGGGCGAGAAGCCTTCGATTTCAGCGAAGTCTTCCGGGCGCCACCTGCCGCCGTCGGGCAAGCACAGCAGGTTCAGCGACGCGATCTCGCCGAACGCGTTTTCTTCGCGCTTCATGAAGTTGGCGGGGTTGTAGAGAGGAGGAGTGTGCCAGTACATTCGATAGCCAAGGCCCGCGATGCAGGCGACCAGTTCACCGGCCAGCGTGTTCCTGTCGTTCTCGACGTAGAGCACGGGTTGGAACCGGCCGATGGTCTCGGTGGCGCCCTCAATCACCGAGCGCTCCATGCCCTCCACATCGATCTTGATCAGGTTGACCCGCTCCGGCCCCAGCGCATCGATGGTTACTGCCGGCACCGGCTCGCCCGGCGGGCCGGCGCGGAGGGAGAAGCCCGCGAAATTCGTCTGCCGGTAGGGATCTGCTTTTGGGGCGAAGAGCGTCGTGAATGCGTCGCCGATGGCGGCGTGGTGGGCAAAGACGTTGGTGATGCTATTGAGCGCGATGTTGGCGCACAGCGTCTGGAACATGAGCCGCTGCGGCTCGAACGAATGAATGGTGCCGGTAGGGCCCACGGCCTTGGCCAGAGGCAGCGTATGGGTTCCGATGCAGGCCCCCACGTCCAGCACCACTGACCCTTCCTCGACCGTGCGGCACAGCAACCCGATCTCCGCTTCCGCGAACTCCCCGTAGAGGTCGAGGGAGCGCCCCAGGTATGCGTCGTTCGGGTTGAACACCATGATGCCATGCCGGCAGATCTTCACCTTGTTGTAGGGCGGAAAACGACCCATGGAGTGTCAACCTCCAGCCGTATGGCGGTATTGCGGGGTCCGGGAACGATCAGATCACGCCCGAAGGTCGGTGCGCGGAGCGCCTGTGGCAAGAGCGGCCCTGGTGCCCGGGCTTCCCCCTCGGCTTATTGGCCCGGTGTCGTCGCCTGGCAAGGGAAGCGCCCGAAGAACGAGGAGAGTATGATGAACTGCCGGATCGAGGAGTCTGTGTGTCTGCCCGTTGTTGGTGTCGTGCTGCTGGTCGTGGTCGCCCACGGGATCACGGTCTCCCCCCCGACCAAAGCGGTCTCCGCTGCCGACACGCTCCATGGCGACATCGTGCTTGATCCCTACCGGTGGCTGGAAAGCGGCACCGACCCAGAGGTCATGCAATGGTCCGACGAGCAGGAACGCTTCGCCCGAGGCCTGCTGGACTCGCTGCCGCAGCGCGCGTGGCTCATCCGCCGCCTCAATGAGGTCTGGCGCTACGATGATCGGTCAACACCCAAGGAAGTACTCGAGGGTTCACGGATCTTCTACTGGGCCCAGCGCAAGGGTGAGGATCGGTGGCGCTACGTGACCCAGGCGGATGCGCGCGCGGATACTGTCGAGATCCTGAATCCCAACGCATGGCCGCAGGAGGAGACCCTCGACCTGACGGCCCCGTCCCGGGATGGCAGCCTCCTGGCTTTCGGCAAGGCACACGGCGGTGATGAGGATCCGGCCGTGCAGATCATGGAAGTCGCGTCAGAGCGCATCCTCCCCGACTCGCTGCGCGGGTGGCGCCGCGGCGGCGTGTCATGGCTGCCGGACAAGAGCGGCTTCTTCTACTCAGCCAATCCCCGGGCGGGGGAAGTCCCCGAGGGGGAGGAGTTCTACTGGCACAGCGTCTACTTCCACCGGCTGGGTCGGCCGGCGTCCGAAGACAGGAAGGTCTTCTGGCACGACACGGTGAAGGAGTACTTCCACGGAGCCGGCGTCACTGAGGATGGCCAGTATGTACTGTACTACAGATCCAGATTCGACAAGAACGAGGTGTACATCTCGCGAGTCGGCGAGGAGGGCTCGCCGCGGCCCATCGTCACAGGGTTCGACGCACAGTATGGTATTGACGTCATCAATGGGAAGCTCTTCATCGTCACGGATCAGGATGCCCCCCGGCGGAAGCTCTTCACCGCCCCCGTCGACGCCCCAGGTCGAGAAAACTGGAAGGAGTTCTTGCCGGAGACGCAGGACAACCTGGTTTCATTTGCGGGTATCGCGGGGAAGCTCTACGTCGAGTACTCCCACAATGCGACGACGCGGATCGCCATCTACGACCTCGAAGGAACTTACCTCCGGGATCTGCCGCTCCCCGGACTAGGGTCCGCGTCGATCGACGGGCATTGGTCCAAGCCTACCGTTTGGGTGTCGTTCAGCTCGTTCACGTATCCGAAGGCTATCTTCACGTACGATTACGTTACGAACGAGTTGCGTCTATTCCACAGAAGTCCCGTACCCGTCGATGTCGATCGCTTCACCACCGAACAGGTGTGGTATGCCTCCAAGGACGGGACGAGGATCTCCATGTTCCTCATCCATAGCAAGAGCCTGGTGCTCAACGGCGACAATCCGGTCTTGCTCACCGGCTACGGCGGTTTCAACGTCTCCCAGACCCCCTACTTCTCCGGGGCATACGTCGCCTGGATCGAGGCCGGTGGCATGGTGGCGATCCCTCACCTCCGTGGAGGCGGCGAGTATGGGAGGGAATGGCACGAAGCGGGCATGCTGGAGCGGAAGCAAAACGTCTTCGACGATTTCATCGCGGCTGCGGAGTGGCTGATTCGCGAGGGCTACACCACTCCGGCCAGGCTCGCCATCGAGGGCGGGAGCAATGGCGGCCTGCTCGTGGGGGCGGCCGTGGTGCAGCGGCCTGACCTGTTCCGCGCCGTACTGTGCGAAGTGCCGCTACTGGACATGCTTCGCTACCACCGCTTCGGTCTGGCCAACATCTGGGCAGAAGAGTACGGCAGCGCCGACGATCCCGCGCAGTACCGGTATCTTCGGGCATACTCACCGTATCACAATGTGGCGGACGGGACATGTTACCCAGCCATGCTGTTCGTTGCGGGAGAGAACGACGCGCGGGTCGATCCCGTCCATGCCCGCAAGATGGTGGCGCGGTTGCAGGCTGCAGACCCCGAGGGTGGGCCGTTTCTTCTGATCGTGCAGCGGGAATCAGGTCACGGCGGCGGCACGACCCTGTCACGTCACATCGAACAGCGCGCCGATGCGTGGGGCTTTCTGATGAACCAGATCGGGATGAAGCCGGGGGGCGAATACCAAGTCGGCAGCAGACAATCGTCAAATCCCCCTCGATCCCCCTTTCAGAAAGGGGGACGCCATAGCCTCGCGGAGAGATCCGAAGTGTGAAATCCAAAGCAGGCATGCCCAGAAACGCGGAGTGAGGGCACGAGGCGGGGACACACGAAAGAAGGTGTCCCAATACTGTGAACCGTGAACCGTGAACTCCGAGCGCCCCCTACAGCTGATAGCCGAGAGCCGATAGCTGACAGCCGAGAGCCGATAGCTGACAGCCGAGAGCCTTTCAGCTGAACCCCTTG
>JALOPK010000108.1 GCA_025453925.1 Candidatus Eiseniibacteriota bacterium
CTTCCCGAGATTTGCGGGCTGTTTGCCGCGTCCGTACTTGCAATCCCCACCAACGGCCAGGACACCGGCACCATCGTCCCCATGGTCAGAGAGATCGTGGCGGGCGCACGCGCACGGGTTGTTATCAGCCTGTCGGTCGATGGCTCGGAGACGATGCACGATGCCATCAGGGGAGCAGGTACGTGGCGGCGGGCGTGGTCGACCTTCGAGGAGTTGCGCGAGATAAAAGGCATCTCGTTGAAGGTGAACACCGTGGTGACCAGTTCGAACGTGGAATCGCTCCCCGCCTTTGCGGCCTATGTCAGGGCGCGGGGGGCCGACGCTCATTCCTTGATTCTCCTTCGGGGTGATCCGCGTGACCCGTCCCTGCGACCACCCCTTCCGGCCGACCTCAGGAGGATCGGCCCGCTGCTTCTGAACGAGCTGCGCAGCTACGGATACGCTCAAGGAGGCCTAAAAGCCCGGCTTCTTTGGCGGTATCACCGGGCGGCCTGGTCCACATCCGTCGCCACCATCGAGCAGGAACGTCAGGTCGTGCCGTGTCTGGCCGGGCGGAATCATCTGGTCATATGGCCGGATCGGACCGCCGGCCCCTGCGAGCTGCTTCCACCCGTAGGATGTATCGAGCCCGCCGGGCTCGGGCCCCTCATCAGCGGTTCCGCCTGGCGCGAACGGTGCGACTTCATCGCCGGAGGCGGGTGCTGGTGCACCCACAACTGCGCCCTCCTGGCGAGCCTGCTCTTCCATCCGCCTTCAGTGATCCGGCTGATCGCATCGGCAGCAGGGGCATCGTGACTGGCCTCGGTGAGAGGCGCCTGGCGGTCGTCGTCCCCGCGCGAAACGCCATGGAGGTCCTCCCGGCATTCCTCACGTCATTGGAGGGATCAACACACCGAACCTGGGAAGCCTTCCTGGCCGATGACCAGTCCACCGACGACACCGCGGGTATGGTAGAGAGGTGGTGCCGGAATGGACGCGGTCGCCTGGTGACCCTGCAGACCCGACAGGGAGCGCCTGGAGCCCGGAATGCCGCACTCCGGGCGGCGCTGGCGGCCGGGCACGATCTGGTGGTCTTTCACGACGCGGACTGTGTGCTCGAACCGGGCACCTTGGCGGCCCATGCGGCAGCTCAGACCGCGCATCCGCGTGCGGGAATCGTGGGCGGGCCCGTGCGGAGCCTCCATACCACGAGGATCGGGGCTGCGGACGGCTACGCCTCCTGGTTCACCTCGCCTCCGGGCCGTCCCGATGGCCGGGTCCGTTTCCTGCATCTGCCGACGTGCAACCTGAGCGTCAAATCTTGGGTCTTCGAGAAGACAGGCTTCTTCCGGGAGGATCTCGCCACGGGGGAGGATGTCGCTTTCTGCCAGGAGGCGAGGCGCCATGGCGTCGAACTGCGGTTCGCGGCGAATGCTGTGATCGGACACAGAGACCGGGATCGGCTCGACCAGGCCCTCGCCCATCACGCGCGTTGGGGAGAGCACACACACGAAGTACGCCAGGGAGAACGTGCGTTCCTAGCATCGCTCGTGCCCAGCAGCCCCCTTGCCTTTCGGCTGGCGTCCGTCCCCTACGCCTTGGGCTTCAGCCTTCTTGTGCTCGCGCTCTGGATTCGCTATGATCCGAGGGTGCTCTTGGCCACTGCGGACATTTTTCGGATGAAACGGGCGTTCACCGAGGGCATGGTGTCGGGGGCGATGCGCCGATCCCGACGCGACTGATGACTCGGCGAGAGGGTGCTGCTCCCGTGCCCGTCGACGTTCAGGAATGTGCGGGATTGTTCGACATGGTGCTCTGTGCGGAGGGATCAGAATGAAGTACGTGAAGCCTCACCCGGAGAAATGCGGTTTCGTACAGGCCTGCATGCGAGCCTGTGCGCGGAAGACACAGAAGTCGGATGACTTGTCCTTGTCATCCATTGTGGTCACCCAAGCTGATGGCGGCACGATCGACATCAACGTCTGCAATCAGTGCGGCACGTGCATCGACATCTGTCCAGTGACTGCCATCACCCGAACGAAGTCCGGCGCGGTGGTCGTGAACAAGAGCCTCTGCGTTGGCTGCTACTCCTGCGTCGAGTACTGCCCTACCGGCTCGATGCGGACCCACGCATCCCGTCTGGCGCCCTTCAAGTGTATCGCCTGCGGCGCCTGCGTCGAAGCGTGCCCTGCAGGCGCCCTGGAGCTTGCCGAGGGAGAGTTCGAGGCGTCCTATCTCGAATGTGAACAGGCCGGCGAACCGGGTGCCACGTTCTCCAAGAGCTACTTCTGACATCCCCTGAAGGTCTCCTCACGACGCGTACACGGAGAGCTGCGATGAGCGAAAAGACTATTGCCGAGATGAAGATCGCCCACCGCGTGGTGGCGACACATCATTATGAGCCCGCGCCAGTTGAGAAGGGCTATGCCAACAGGACCCTTCACGTGAATGTGGGCACTCGCGAGATCAAAGAGAAGCCGGTCACAAATGAGATGAAGGAGAAATTCACGGGTGGGCGGGGATTTGGGTTGTGGCTGTTGTGGCATGCGGTCAAGGACACGACACGCTGGAATTCGGACGAGAACGAAATCGTGATCTCACCGGGCCCGTTGAGCGGCATCACACAATACCCGGGATCGGGCAAGTCACTGGTGGTGGCGATTTCCCCCGTCACGGATCAGGTCATCGACTCCAATGTCGGCGGCTACTTCGGCCCCTACCTCAAGTTCTCCGGGTTCGATGCGCTGGAGATTCAGGGCAAGGCGGACCAAGACGTGATCATCGTGATCGATGGTCAGACCGGCCTGGTCACGATCGAGACGGCTCCTGACGAACCGGCGGATACCCATCGGTTGGCCGAGGTTCTGACCCACATGTATGCGGTCGACGAGAAAGACATGCGCAATGTGTCGGTGGTGAGCGCGGGCAGCGGAGCCGATCATACACTGATCGGCTGCTTGAACTTCTCGCTGTGGGACGTGCGCCGGAAGGGCGTCCGAGTGAAACAGGCCGGTCGGGGCGGCATCGGGAGCGTCCTCCGCAACAAGCATGTCAAAGCGGTGGTGGTGCATGCGCCCCAGGTCCGCGGGGATGACAACCATCCGGGGGACTTGCAGGAAATCCAGGCAACTGGCCGGAAGCTGCACCGCGAAGTATTCCAGAACGATTCGAGCATGGAGCGCATGCGCATGCGCGGAACACCGCACCTGGTCGAGGTGATGGACGCATTTGATCTGCTCCCCGTGAACAACTTCCAGTTCGGCCGTCACGACGACACGAAGCACATCGCATCCGACGTCTGGGTGAAGTGGTTCCACCAGGGCATCCCCGATGGATGCTGGTATGGCTGCACCTTGGCGTGCGCCAAGACGGTCGAAGACTTCGCGCTGTCATCCGGCCCCTACAGGGGCGAAGCGGTGCGAGTCGACGGCCCCGAGTACGAGACGGTGGCCGGCGTGGGGTCGAACTGCGGCATCTTCGATGCCCGCTACATCCTCGAGGTGAACTTCTACTGCGATACGTACGGCATCGACACCATCTCCTGGGGCACGCTGACGGCCTTCGCCATGGAGTGCTACGAGCGTGGCATCATCACCAAGGAGCACACCGGCGGACTTGAGCTGACGTTTGGCAACATCCCGGCGGCCCTGGAACTGCTCCATCAGGCGGCGCGCGGTGAGGGATTCGGCAGGATCGCCGGAATGGGTGTGCACAAGATGAAGGAGCACTTCGCCGCCCACTACGGCGCCGACATCGCTTTCCTCAACGATATCGGCATGGAGAACAAGGGGCTGGAGTACTCCCAATACGTCTCCAAGGAATCGCTGGCCCAGCAGGGCGGCTATGCCCTTACCAACAAAGGGCCCCAGCATGATGAGGCCTGGCTGATTTTCATGGACATGGTCAACAAGCAGATCCCGAGCTTCGAAGACAAGGCGGAGGCACTCTACTACTTCCCTCTGTGGCGAACATGGTTCGGCCTCAACGGTTTGTGCAAGCTCCCATGGAACGACGTCGAGCCTGTGGACAACAAGAAGAAGCATCCTCCCAAGGAGGCAGCCAAGGTCCCTGAACACGTCGACAACTATGTACGACTGTTCAACTCCATGACCGGCAGGAGCATCACCAAGGAGGAGGTGATCCTCCAGTCCAAACGCGCGTACGACTTTCAGCGCATATTCAACATCAGGCTCGGGAAGGGTCTCCGCCGGTTCGATGCGCAGCCCTACCGGGCGGCCGGTCCTGTGTCCGTTGAGGAGTATGAATCGCGGGCAGATCGGTACGACGAACAGCTCCGAACCGAGGTCGGCCTCACCATTGACGGCATGAGCACCGCCGAGAAAGTGGCCGCCCTCAGGAAGTATCGAGAGGCCAGATACGAGAGGCTGATGGATGCCGTGTACGAGCGCCGGGGATGGACGAAGAACGCCGTCCCCAGGCTCGAAACCGTTCAGATGCTCGGCATCGACTATCCCGAGGTGGTCGAGGTGGTACAGCGCCACCTGTAGGCCTGCCCACGAACTCCTCCCGTGAACGCTCCTCCGTGCGGCCATCCCGGCGGTGGAGCGTTCAGCGCTCTGTTTTCGCCATGTTGAACCGAATCGGGCCATCGCTGATCGACATCCTCATCGTGTTCTCCCTGGCCATGCTCCATGGCGGCTACCTCAGCTTCCCGCCGGAGGATCCCGACGTAGGTGGCATCACTTACAATGCCATGCTGATCAACCGGGGCATGGCACCCTATCGCGATTCGTTCGAACAGAAGTTGCCGGGCGCGTTCTTTCTCGTCGCGGCATGGACCCGAATCCTGGGAGAGTCGGTTCTCGGCTTGAACCTCGCTGCGTTGATCTGGTCGGCGACGCACCTCATCGTTCTCATGTGGGGCGTCCGTCGCCTGTGGGGCGTCGGACCGGCGCGGTGGGCCGGAATCGCCTTTGCACTCGCCTCCACAGCACCGGTAGTGTCGGGCCGCTGCCCGAACTACGAACTCTGGATGACGATGCCCATCACATGGGGCGTTCTGCTGGTGATGATGGCCCAGGAGGGGAATCTCATCCGCCTCGCGTGCGCGGGCTTTCTGGCCGCCTCCGGCGTTTTGGTCAAGCAGCAGGCGGCGTTCTCATGTCTTCCCCTCATCCTGTGGTCGGCCACCCGCATCAGGAGGAGTACACGGCACGGGTTGAGCGAACTGGCTGCCATGGCCGCCGGGGCAGCCGTGGCGACGCTTCCGATACTGCTCTTCTTCTCCATCAAGGGGGAGTTGCTCAACTTCTTTCACATGATCGATCCCCGGGGAGCGGCCGCCTACGCGGCCGGCGGAGGCAGCCCTGCGGACGTGGTCTGGCGGATCGCACGCCAGGAGACCATGCGCGTGATGCGGGAGATGCCCCTGCCGTTCTACGCGGGAACCGCCGTGGTGGCCGCGGCCTTCTGGAATTGGCGACGGCGGGATCCTCGGGGCGACCGGCTGGGCCTCTTGGTCGTCTGGATACTGGGCGCTGCCTTCGGCGTCACGGCCGGCTTGAGGTTCTACACTCATTACTATGTCCAACTCGTGCCGCCGCTCTGCATCGCGGTGGGCTGGGTAGCCGCCCGGTTGCAGCCATCATGGCGCGCGTCGTCACGGGAGTCAGTCGCGGCGTTTCTCCTGGGTGCCACGTTGCTGTGGCCTTCGATGGGCAGGGTCGTCCGTGATGCCCGCATGGCCTGGTGGCAGGCGAAGTTCGCAGCGATTGGGCGCGAGATGCCTGCCATCGCGCCAATGCGATTGGCGGCAACAATCCGGCAACGAACGCCGCCGACTGCCGCCATCCTCGTCTGGGGTCACGCGGAAGACCTGTACTTTCTGACGGGGCGCCTCGCCCCAACCCGCTACTACAAGTACTACGCGTTCCTCACGCCCCCGCCTGTGACCTGGAGCCCCCCCGAGTTCAACCCTCAGGCAGCCGACCATGCCGCCCGGTTCCTCCGAGAGATCAGCGCGCATCGACCCGGGGCCATCGTGGTCTCCTCACTGATGGGAAGCGCCCCGACGACGATCTTTCCGGAGTTTGATGCTTTTCTCACCGCCGGCTACCGTCGCGAGGCATCGTATGACGGTCTGGATCTATGGCTTCCGCAGCCACGCACGGCCATGTGAGTGCCAACCCGGCTCGTGCAGTGACACGGACATACCGGCAGCTCCCCGGTCTGCTGGCGGGGGCCGTCCTCACCGTGGGACTCACAGCTTTGTTGCTTCGACCCGTGGGCCCAAGGAGTGTTCTGGGCGTCTTTGGCGATCTGCAGTGGCCCACCGCACTACCCTTCGTGCCGATCTCCCTCATCGCCAGCGGCGCGCGCGCGGCGGTGTACCATCTCGTCCTCGGTGGCCGGGTGGGGGTGTTCGGGTTGGTGCCGCTCATGTGGCTTCGGGCTTTGGCGGTCGATTTTGTCCCCGCGCGCCTGGGACTCGCGGCGATTCCTCTGGCGCTGCGCGTGGTGTGGGGAATCGAGACCTCCTCGGGTTTCGGCGCACTTGCCGGCGTCACCGTCGCGGAGTTCGCCTCGCTTGGGGCCCTCGTTCTTCTGGCCGCGTCCGCGTCTCCCAGCACCACGGGCGGGCTGCATTCCGCTCTCATCATCCTGGGATTCCTTCTGGTGGCCAGTCTGCCTGTCGCGATCTCTGCAAGCCGATATGCCCAGAGGCTCCGGGGCAGAGGGCGCATCCGCACTGCGTGCGCTGATATCGCCCTTTCCGTTTCGGAACTCAGCCGCCGCAGTCTCCTGACGCAGGTGATCATGTGGTCCTTCACGACACGGCTGGCGAAGTACGCCGGGCTCTACCTGCTGCTGCGCGCGATGCCAGTACCGCCGCTGCAACCGCTTGCGTTCCTCGGCGCCGCTCTCGCGGCCGAAGCGACCACGACTCTGCCGGTGCAGGGGCTGGCCGGGATCGGTACGTGGGAGGCGGCGTGGGTCGCGGCGACGACCGGCCTCGGCTTCAGCATGCACGACGCAGTGTTGTCCGCATTCGGATTGCATCTCCTGGTGCTTGGCTGGGAGATTCTCTTGGGCAGCGCGGGATTGGCGATACTGATGGGGATAGGGCGACACCACCCGTGAGAATGGTGCGTCGTCTTGACAAACTCGCGGGGCGGCTCGCGGCGGGTCGGCGATGCGCACAGCAGAATATCGTGCTGGTCGGCGACAGCCTCTGCAGCCCCCGCGCCGCGGTAAACCTGTCCCGTCTTCTTCGGACGAGTGCTCCGCCGGTGGGCGTCGTCGCATGTGCCGAGAACGGCCTTGAGATCACGAAACTGAGTGACTTGATTACGTCCGCTGCTCGTCGCCCCCCTCCTGAATCCGTCATCGGCGTCATCGTCCTGGCGGGAGGAAACGATGCCAAGCGGGGACGAGTGCCCGACCCGCATGGTCTGGGCGATGCCCTTGGTCGGGCTATTGAAGACATCCGGAAGAAATGGCCTTCCGCTTTCGTGGTGCTCTGCACCATCCCCGTGCCGGGAGCACACCCGGCGCTGAGGACCGACGCGGCCGAAATCACCACGGGCATCCTCAATCCGGCGCTACGCGCGACTGCCCGCACGCAACGCGTGGCCCTGTGCGACGTGGAAGATGTGTTCGAAGGACTCCCCGATGTCCGCAGCGACGGCGTCCACCCGACAGCATCCGGGGATGCCCTGCTGGCAGAGCGCTGGTTCCAGTCAGTTCGGCCGTGGCTCGCCCGCCCCGGGGCGAGTGGAGACGTCCACCTCGACTCCCCGCCCCTGAACCCTGTCCCCTGAACCCGGAGAACGCAATGTCCTCAGTACCCCTGCACAACCCATACCTCGCCATGGAAGGCTACAACTGCTTCGGGTGCAGCCCCCACAATCCCTATGGGCTTCACTTGTGCTTTCTGTACGATGATGAGACCGACGAAGTCTTCGCCATGGCCAGTCCTGCGCTCGAGCATTGCGGATACCCGGGCGTGCTGCATGGCGGCATCCAGGCCACCTTGCTGGATGAGGTCGGTTACTGGGCAGTCCACCAGAAGCTGTGCCTCCCGGCATTCACGACCCGGCTTGAGCTCGAGATCGTTCGGGCCGTGCGAATTCCGGCGGCCGTGCAGGTGCGAGCCCGCGTAGTGGAGACCCATCGCAAGCTCGTTATCGTCGAAGCGCGCCTGCTGGTCGGTGAGGCCGAGCACGCCCGGGCCAAGATCACGTACTACCGCGCCGACGATCGAATATGGGAGAGGGTCACTGGCCGCCCGGCAACGACATCATGCGACCACCGGTAGCTCGCGGACAATGCCCGGCGCTCCCTTTTCACCGAAGGGCGCACGCGACGATCCGGCTGTTTCCGGAGACACCTCCGGCCACCCTGGAGGCAGGATCCACCAGTGGCCCGTAGGACGATTGCTGTCACACCGGTGATGCTCGCCGTCGCCATCGCGATCCGATCCACGATCGGAACCGTCCACCATTTCGCCGATGCCAGGCGGTCGTGCCCTCCGCTTTCCGGCCGGGCCAGCCCGCAAATCGTGCTTCAGGCTCCCGAGACAGGCTCAGGGTGGCGGGAACGCTATGCATGGCGATTTGGCGAAGACGCCGAACCCCTCCTGGGACGCGTGGCCTCCCCAAACGAACTCGAGCGGCTACCGGCCGCCGAAGGTTCGTTCGGTGCCTGGCTGCGCCGGCTTCCAGTCAAGCCCGGCACCCCTCCGGTGCGCCTCTTCGATGGACGACTGAAAGCCAACCAGAGCGCCCACCATGCGGTAGTCGACATCGACGTCGGCGGCCGCGATCTCCAGCAGTGCGCAGACGCCGTGATCAGACTCCGCGCTGAGTACTTGTGGGCTGCGGGCTGCGCGGACTCCATCTCGTTCTGCTTCTCCAGCGGCGACCCTGCCTCTTGGGGGGCGTGGGAGGCGGGGTATCGCCCATCGGCCCAAGGTTCGTCGGTTACCTGGGCCAGAACCGCCCCGGAGGAGGGGACCTACGCTGCGTTCAGGCGCTATCTCGACACGGTCTTCACCTATGCAGGATCGGCATCACTGGAACGGGAACTCGTCCGGGTGTCTGACCCGTCAAAGCCCGAGATCGGGGACGTGTTCATCCAAGGGGGATTCCCCGGGCATGCCGTCCTTGTGGCGGATGTGGCGGAGGATGATCACGGCCGGCGTTGGTTCGTGCTGGTCCAGAGCTACATGCCTGCCCAGGAAGTTCACGTACTTCGGAATCCGCTCGGTACGTGGTCACCGTGGTATCCCGCGCACGCCTCCGGAGCCCTCGTCACGCCTGAGTGGACGTTCAGTCATGAGGATCTGCATCGGTTTCCGGTTCTGGGCT
>JALOPK010000459.1 GCA_025453925.1 Candidatus Eiseniibacteriota bacterium
CTTGGCGGAGGTGAAGGCCAGTCTTCAAATCCCACAAAGCAATACATGCCCCTGCCATATCCCTCCGAGCGCTACCAGTGATGTCCGCCGCGGAGTGGAGGGTCTGGGCGCCTCCGTTCTGCGGCAAGGGTGAGGAGCAGCCCGCAAACCAGGAAGCAATGTCCTCAACCTCGCTCCTGTGCCCGCCCGTCCCCTGAAACACGTTTCGGCCCCGGATAGGGGTCGGATTCCACTACTGCAGTAGGAGTACTCGGGTTGTGTGCTCCCACCCACCGGATTCGAGCCGCAGGAGGTAGACGCCGGAGGCGACGTACAGCCCCCTGTCATCAGATCCATCCCAAGTCAGTGTGTGTGACCCGGCCGCCAAGGAAGTGTGGAGCAAGTTTCGCAAGAGCCTCCCGTCAACGGCATACACCCGCAGGGAGGCATCCAGCCGCCGCGGTACCGAGAAGACGACTGTCGCTGCGGCGCGGAATGGGTTCGGCGTCACGCGCAGTGATGACACCATCGCCCACGGAGGGTCAGGGACCCTTGTGGGCGGGCCCTCGAACGGGCCCAGGAACTCGCAGACCCGAGGGTATGCCTGGTCGTAGGCCTGTTCCAGCTCTGCGACCACCTCCGAGATCGGGACATCCGAATCGGGAATGGAGTGGGTCTCGATCTGGATAGCGACCCTCTTGGTGCAGCCTCCCACCTGTACCTCCTCCACGGTGCCAAGGAAGGGGAACTGGTCCATGAGCCAGGGGTCCCCGTACATGGGCCTGCCACTGACCACCGTCAACATGACGTCCCTCGATTCTGCATCGAGAAGTGCCTCGTAGGGATCCTGGGGACTCGCGGGAATGACCATGAGATCCGCCCGAAATCCCTCGGCAACCTGGCCGATTCGGTTCTCCGCCCCCATGGCCCGCGCGGCATTGCGCGTGGCGAAGAGCACGAGGTCGACCGGATCAAGGACGCCACCCCATTGTGCGTCGCTCAGTTCTCGCCCGAACTTCATCTCCGCCAGCATATCGTGGGAACCCGAAGGCGTCCAATCCGGTGCGATAGATACGTCCACGCCCGCATCAACCGCGGATGGAATGTCGGCGGTAGTTCCGTAGAGCAGCATGTTGCTCATTGGAGACCACACCAGATTGGCGCTGGCATCGGCCATCAGCGCCCATTCGTTCGGCCCGAGAGAAACTCCATGGATGAGGGTCGTCCGCCAGTCCAGCATTCCCCAGCTCGCCCAGGTATAGAACTCCTGGAGTGACGCGTCGTTGGTTCCTTCGGACAGATGGATAACGAACCGATCAAAGCAACCCTCCTGCATGCTGTGCCAGTATGCCGGGCCGAGCGGGAGGGGGAACGTCTCTGACCATATCCGGCTGGGGAAGCGTTCCGCGTTGTTGATGACCATGCCTTGATGGGCGAAGAAGTCATCATCCTGTCCATTGCAGTTGATGCTCTGCATGGTGGTCGTGCCGGCCGACAGTGCCCGCGTTTCCGCGAGTCGGTACAGATTCATGATCTGCCCGCCGCCCGCCGGGTAGTCGAGGATCGCAGTGAATTGCTCCGTGAATTCGGCGTACATCTCGGTGGAGCGCCACTGGTCACGATGCTCGAATGTCTGCTCGAAGGGGATGTGGTCAAGGACGTTGAAGCGGGCATGGTTGTGTGCATCGATCAACCCCGGGAAGATCAGCCCTTGAGTCTCAACGATCAGTAGTCCCCGAGGGGCGCCGTCTGTGATGCCGAGGATCCTGTCGCCCCGGATCTCCACATAGTGTCCGTGCAGGATATCCAGCGCATCGTTCATGGTAATGATCGTGCCCCCGAGCGCGAAGTGGGGAATCAGATGGCCCGAGATATCCATCGTGTCGCGGGGATGGAGGGTCGCCGGAGAGGACACGCTCCTCACGATACCTGCCACCGACACCAAGGTGTCACCGAGCTCGGGAAAATACGTGTAATCGTTGGTATCGGCACATTGAATCGTCCCACTGCCGTCGTCAGCCGCCCACCATCCTCCCCCAAGAAGGGACGTCACCGTGAGGTCATCGAGGATGACCAGGACGGACTCATACTTCTCCTGGGCGGCGCTGTCCGCACGGACCGGCCACGGCGCAACGTCGTTGCCGGTGGAGATGACGGAGTAGTCGGTGACGTTCCGGATCTCAGTCTTGCCGGAGTACTCATCAACCGTACCGGTTATCGTGATCTCATCCCCAATCTCCGGGCCGTTTCGCGACTCCCCGACATACACGGCACGCCAAGGCCCCGGTGCCTCTGCGACGACGTAGCCATTCAGGAAGACCGCCGCGACGATCCCCGATACCGTGACAACCTGCCCCGCATACGGAGAGCCACCCGAGGGGTCGGTCGTGTGCTGGATGTCGTAGATCGTGACCGCGGTGACAGGCAGGACGTTCGACAGAAGCAGGCAGGCACTGATCGCCAGGAGCCGGGGGGCGCGCGGCATGCAAGACTCCTTGTCGGCAGGCGGACCATGCCCGTTAGGCCATGGTCTAAAGGATGAGCCGAGGGATGGTTACGCGGCAAGTACGCCACCGGTCGTCAGGCGGGCAACGGTCTCGATGTACGGGGCGCCCCGCGTAGGAGCGCTCTGGGGATGTTCCGGCAGATGGTGGTGTGGCACGCCCATCACGGAAGCACCTGGGGGTCGGGATAGAGCTGGGGCGCGCACCGCAGCCAGTTGGAGAATTGATCCCTA
>JALOPK010000109.1 GCA_025453925.1 Candidatus Eiseniibacteriota bacterium
TGGGCCGGTTGAATTCGGGGGGTGGAGACCCCGCCGAGTCCCCGAAGACCGCCGCCGCGAGGGAGAAACAGGCCAGCAAAACGCCGCTCCCGATGGTGATCACGAACTCACCACCACCTGGTTTCGGCCCTGCTGCTTGGCCTCGTAGAGCGCGCGGTCAGCGGCCTCGACGACATCGCCCGGGCGGGTACGCCCAGAGTCGTCGGCGACCCCGATGCTCAGCGTGGGTGGCGGGGAGGGCCAGGAGTCGCCCGCCGCGAGGGCTTCAACATCGCGCCGAATGCGTTCGCCGATCCGTGTCCCTTCCTGTACCCCCGTCTCGGGGAGCACCACGACGAATTCGTCGCCACCGTATCTCGCCACGGCGTCGACCGCCCGGCAGGCCCCCCGAATCACCGCGGCCACGCGCCGCAACACCGCGTCGCCGACGGCATGGGAGTGTGCATCGTTGATTGCCTTGAAGTGATCGATGTCGACCAGCAGCACCGTCAGGGGACGCCCGAATCGCCGCGCCCGCTGGAATTCGTGGTCGAGCACCTGCTCCAGATGCCGCCGATTGGAGAGCCCGGTGAGCGCGTCCTCTTTGGTCTGCTGCTCCAGGAGCGATGACTTCTCCCTGAGCTGCTCGACCAGCGCCGACTTTTCGAGATCGGACCGCCGAAGTCGTTCACCTGCCTCTTCCAGTTCGGCGTTCGCCCTCGCCAATTCGACGTGCCGCAGGCGTTGGACTTCCGCCTCATGGCGGGCTCTCTCGAGCTCAAGCCGCAGCTTCTGTGACTTGGAGGCTTCCTCCGCCTGTGCCTTGAGCATGGCGGTTCTGATCTCCTGCCCCGCCTTCCAGTGGGAGAGGGCCTTGGCGAGGTCGCCCCTATTCTCGAATGCGACCGCGAGCACGTCATGGGCGTTCCTGATCCACTGACGATAGCCGCAGCGTGTGGCGATGTCGAGAGCTGCCTGCCCCTGCTCGATGGCGCCGTCGTGGTCTCCCGTTTCCAGTCGAAGGGTGCCGAGCTCAGTCCGGGCAGTCATCTCCAGAGTCGCGTTGCCCGCTCCCCGGCCAGCCTCGAGGCTTTCGAGGAGAGTGCGACCGGCCTCTTCTCTATTGCCGAGGAGCCGATGCGCGTCACCGATATTGACGAGGGTCAAGGCGATGGTCTCGGGGTCTTGGATGCCCGCCGCAACCTGGTGTGCGGCCATGTAGCACCCAAGAGCTCCCTGATAGTCACCCTGATCGCGGCAGACTACCCCCAGGTTGTTGAGGCATTTGGCCTGATGCTTCCTGTCGCCGAGTTCCGCATACGCGTCTGCGCCCCGCTGGAAGGCTGCGGTGGCGGATGCGGAGTCGCCCAGCAACTGGTTCACGATGCCGATATTGGTGAGGGCGGTGGCGATGCGGGTCTGATCCCCGATCTCCTCGGCCAGCGCGAGGCTTCGATGGGAGTACTCGAGGGCTCGCGGATAGTCACCAAGCTTCTCGTAGATCGCGCCTATGTTGGACAGCGTGGCGGCCTCGGCGCGGCGGTCGAGCGCGCTGGCGCGGAGCTGGAGGCTTCGCTCATAGGCTCGGAGGGCCTCGAGAAAGTCGCCGCGCGCCATGAGGATGTTGCCGAGGATGTTCTGAACACCCGCTTCGCCATCTTGGTCCGCGACACTCGAATACAGAGACAACGCCTCCTCGGCGGCCGCCTTCGCCTCGACCAGCTCCGACAACCGGAAGTGACCCGCGCTGGCGGCGAGCAGGCTCCTGGCGAGGCCGCGCGGAGAACGTATGCCGCGCGCGATTGCCTCCGCTTCCCTGCTCAGGGAAACCGTGCGTTGGGGATCGCGGGCGCGTAGCTCCCAGGCAAGAGCCGCCAGCGCGTCGACGTGCGCCGGCGTTCCAGGGCTTTCAAGGGCCGCTGTTTCGAGGGAAGCCTCGAGTTCGGCGATCGTCATTGTCATCCCCCGACCAGGGGTTGAGAGCGACCAGGGATAGAGGAATAGCGCGCCAGGCCGATCGTGCGCCGTGAAGATCTTCCCGGCATGTCACGGACGCAAGTAGGCCAACCACCGGGAATCCGGGTGGTACGCCACGCACGTGGGGCTGGACTCCTGGTTTCTGTGATGACGGGGGTGGTCGCTCTTCCTACCTTGCCACGGCTTCGGGAGTCCGATCCCATGTCCGCCTCGGAGGGGGCGCTCCGGCGCGGGTGGTGCCCGAGCGGCGCAGGTGGAGGCCTCTCGCTGCAGGCGAATGGCGCCTGACGGTATCGGACGGAGAGAGAGGAGTGCCGTGAATGGGCGGGAGGTTGGATGCGAGCCGTCGGCCCGCCTGTTCCCGAAGTGAGGGAGGGCATACCCGATGGACGTGAGCGAGGACGATGTCCGGAATTCGCTCGCCAGGTGGCAGGACACGCTGCGATTGCGTGATTGGGATATCGACGTCGAGATCATGGGGAGCGACTGGGGGAAGTCGGGGGACATCAGGGCCGATGAGCATACGAAGACTGCCATGCTCATGATCAACCGCAGGCCTCGCTGTACCAACCTCGACGAACTCGTCGTGCACGAACTTGTGCACCTGAAGCTCTGGGGTCTGGATCGGCTGGTGGAGGAGTTGCTGGAGCTCCTCTACGACCAAAGCGGCAACGAGCCCCAGAAGGCCTTTGCCCATGGTCGATTCATGGACGTGCTCGAACCCACCGTGGAAGACCTCACGAAGGCGCTCCTGGCCGCCGCGGGCAGCCCCGTACCCCTCTCCTTCGACCGTGCGCGCTTGGCCCCAGGTCCCGGCGGGATGAGGCCGTGACGCGGGGAACGGATCGCTCCCGGTGGGTGAGTCTGATCCAATCGTGCGGGAACACGCTTCGGTCCAGGGATTCGGCATGACCGTGCGGGCGCCCCGGTCTCCTGAGGTTGCTCTCCTCTCCGGGCCGAGGTGCCCGGTACGAGACGCCCATGGCCCGCCGTGTCACGCTGTCAGTCAAGGGATCGACCATCCCGGCGCCGTTCGCGCAGGCTGCGAGGCAGTGACGCGGCAGGCCCGTTCGGTGACCATACGCCCGGCCCACGTCGCCTCCTATGCGCGAGAGCTGGCCGCGTTGCCGGACGTGCGCCCGGGCATTGATCCCCGGACCCACTACCTCGGGCATGGCGAGGACACGCTTGCCTTCTTCGTGATCCTTGACACCATCAACTTCGGTTCAGGCTACTTCCCGCTGCTGCGGAAGCGCCCCGGCATGTCGGGGTATTTCACGATCGCATCGGCGCTGACTGAGCGTTTTGGGAGAAAGGGAACGTGGGAGGCCCGGGAGCTGGCCGAGCTCAGTGCCGATGAATGTGCGGCGGTCTTCGGCCAACTGGACTCCCCTCCTCCCATCGGCGAGTTGATGGCACTCTTTGCCATGGCGCTGCGAGACCTCGGCGCACTCCTGCTCGAGCGGTACGACGGCGACTTCGCGGCCCTTGTCGAGGCCGCGGGCCACTCCGCGAGTCGCCTGGTTGACGTGCTCGCGGCAATGCCTCTGTTCCGCGATGTCACTCCCTATCGCGGCTCGGACGTTCCGTTCTACAAGCGGGCACAGCTCATGGCGGCTGATCTGGCACTGGCATTCGCCGGCGAGGGACACGGCCACTTCACCGACCTGGATCGACTCACCATCTTCGCCGACAATCTCGTGCCCCATGTGTTGCGCGTGGACGGGCTGCTGGCATACGACGAATCGCTGGCGGTCCGGATCGATGCGGGGGAACTGATTGCCGCCGGCTCACCGGAAGAAGTCGAGATTCGCGCCTGCGCGGTGCACGCCGTGGAGCTTCTCGTAGCCGAGATGACGAGCCTCGGCAGACCGGTGGCGGCACACACCATCGACTCTCTGCTCTGGACGCGGGGACAGAGTCCCGAGTACAAGGCGATCCCCCGGCACCGCACACGAACGACGGCGTACTGAGACGCGCGCCGGGGAAAGCGCGCACGGCTCCTGCGCGACACCGGCGCCGGACGCGCGGACTTCGACGAAGTCCCTCCATGCCTCGGTGCGTCCACACGGCCGACGAGTAAGCACCGCCTCGCGGAGACCAGCTTCGAGCAGACTATTCTAATGTGAGAATAGTCTGCTCGGGAGGTCAAGAGGTCAAGGCTGCTGCGAACGTCCCGGTCTGGTCTCGGTCGCTCCCGCGTCATCCACGACTCGCCCGGCGGCGGGGTGCGGATCCCGGATCTCGCCGCTCTCGCACGGACTGCGCGGGCTGCAATGGCAGGAACACCCCGCGCAGGAGGCGTTCATGGAATCCAAGCTCCGCCTTGCGTGCCGAATCAGCAGAATCAGAGATCCGATCACGGCCACGGCGACGACAAGGGTGCCCATGGTGTCAGCCGATCGTGGCGGTGCCGATCCCAAGGAGGGTACCCAGGGTGTTCACGAAAAGCACCACCAGGTAGGCGGCCACCGTGAGACCGATAACCTGCGCCGCGGGCCACTTCCACGAACGGCTCTCGCGGAAGGTGACCACGAGGGTGGGAACGCAGGGGCTGCCGATGAGAATGAAAAGCATGATGGCGAATCCCGTCAGCGGCGGGTAGGTGGATCGGAGTCGAGTCTGCAGGACGTCGGATGAGGCATTGCCGTCAGCCGCAAACATGATCCCCAGTTGGGCAATGAACGCCTCCCGTGCCGCCATTGCGCCGATCAGCGCGGTGCCGATCCGCCAGTCAAAGCCCAGCGGTGACAGAGCCGGCTCCATGAACCGCCCCACACGTCCTCCCAGGGAGTATCCCAGTCTAGCGGCGTGCTCATCGGCATTGATGGAATCCACCGCCATTCGATAGGGCCGTTCGATGCGATCGAGGTAGCGGGTCACCGCCTCGTACAGATGCGGATCTTCACGCTCGAGCTGTGCGAGCCGAGTGAGACCGGCCTGGTGGAGCAGTCTCCCGGCGACGCCGTGGCCGCCTCCTGAGCCTGGGTCGTTTGCCGTCGCCATTCGCTCCCTGGTGGCGATGACCTCATCGAGCATGGAGAGAAACGAAGTGGAAGCGTCTTCGTCGTCGGACCGACCATCCTCGGACAACGGGATCACTCCGCCGCCCGTCGTGAACCGCCCGCCGCCGCTTCGCGAGAGAAGCACCCGGGACAGCGTCTCCGACTCGGTGGGGATACCGATGATACTGCTGAGCGAGCGCACACCCTCGTGGAAGGCACGGGTCGCGTCGAGGCGGCCCCGCTCGCAGACAGGGTCTTCCGGAGCGCGCGGATAGGTCGTCATGGCCCAGAGCACCACTGAAAGGGCGAGGATCACTGTCCCGGCCTTCTTCACGTACTCACGCCCGCGCTCCCACATGTGGATGCACACGCCTCGAATCGTGGGCATGCGGTAGGGGGGGAGTTCCATGACCAGCGGCACGGACTCGCCGCGCAGCGCGGTGCTGCGGAGCAGCTTGGCGCCCGCGATGGCGAGGGCGACCCCTACGAGATAGACGGACCAGAGCACGGGCGCGCGCCACTGGAGGGGGAAAAACGCGGGGATGAGGAGCGAGTAGATGGCGAACCTGGCGCCGCAGCTCATAAGAGGCGCCACGAACATGGTGGTGAGCCGGTCACGGCGATTCTCCAGGATCCGGGTGGCCATCACCGCGGGGACGGTGCAACCGAAGCCGAGAACCAGCGGGATGAAGCTCTTGCCGTGGAGGCCGATGTGGTGCATGAGATGGTCCATGATGAACGCCGCCCGGGCCAGGTAGCCCGAGTCCTCCAGGATGGCGATCGCCATGAAGAGGAGCAGGACATTGGGCAGCAGTGAGAGGACTCCTCCCACGCCGCCGATCACCCCTTCCACCAGCAGATCTCGCACCGCCGGATCCACGCCCGAAGGCCACCACCTGGTGACGATCTCCGCCAGTCCTCCGAACCCCTGGGACAGCAGATCGGTGGCAGGGCCACCCAGCCGGAATGTGACCAGGAACACAAGGTACATGAGCGCGAGAAACAGCGGCAGACCCACGAACCTGCTGGTGACGATGACGTCGATGGCATCGGAAATGCTGTGTCGCGCCTCGGCAGTCGACCGGACTGCCTCCTGGCAGGCTCCCGACACGAACCCGTAGCGCCGATCCGCGAGGACCGTGTCCACCGGCCCGCCGAACACCTTCTCCAGATGAGCGACGCTGGCGGCCGCGACGGCCCGCGACTGAGGGGGGACGGCGTGCTCCACGGCCGGGTCTCGCTCAATGAGCTGCAGGGCCGCCCATCGAGTCGGCACGGAGGCCACGCCGGGCTCGTCTCCGGCGAGGGTCCTGGTGATCCGCTCGATCTCCTCTTCGATCTCACTGCCGTAGTTCACGTGGCGTGGCGGGAGAGCCGGGCCGCCGGTCGCGACTCTGATGACGGCGGCTACCAGATCCCGTGTCCCTTCGTTGCGGGAGCCCACCATCGGAACGATCGGCACACCGAGGAGGATGGAGAGCCGCTCCAGGTCGAACTCAATACCCCGCGCCCGAGCGACATCGGTCATGTTCAGCGCGATGACCAATGGCCGGCCCAGCTCCGCGAGCTGGGTCGTCAGATAGAGGTTTCGTTCGATGTTGGATGCATCGACGACATCCACCACCACATCGGGCTTCTGTTGAACGATGAAGGTTCGCGCCGCGAGCTCCTCGGGAGAGAACGCCGTAAGGCTGTAGGTTCCCGGCAGGTCTACGACGTGGAGTTCCGTGTCACCCCACGAGCATGCGCCTTCCTTGGTCTCCACTGTGACGCCGGGATAGTTCCCCACATGCTGCCGGCACCCGGTGAGGTTGTTGAAGACGGTGGTCTTCCCGGAGTTGGGGTTGCCGGCCAGCGCGACAGTGATGCGGCGTGCCATGACCGTGGTGGGCAAGGTGAGGGATGAGCCGGAGGCGCCGGGGTCTCAGACCACGTCGATCCGCTGTGCCATGCCGCGGCCCAGGACGACCCGGCTCTCCCTCACGGCGACGACGATCGGGCCCCGGGCACCCCCGCTCATCACGGTCAGTTCCACGCCAGGGAGAATCCCCATCGCCGACAGACGCGCCTGAAGGCTGCGACCCGCGTCAATGGACACGACTCTCACCCTCTGCCCAGTCTTTGCCATTCCCAACGACATGAGGTATCTCTTCCTCTCTACTCTATACGGAATCAGCCCCGCCCAAAGTACGCCGGAGATGCCTGGAGGCGAGCGCCGGGGGCTCACTCATGCGGCACATCCCTGAGGCCCGGGGACACCGGTGTCCGAGGGAGCGCGTGATTCACGGCGGTGGTGCCCGCCGACTCGAGACAGGATTGAATGCATGCTCGACACTGGTCCACGTCGGGGGGATCGTCCTCGCACTTTCGGAACCGCTCGACCCATGTTTCGCCCCATCGGGGGCACCGCTCGATGAACTGGACGAACCGGATGAGCCTCTCCGCCACCGTGCCGGAGATCGCGTGCTCCATCTTGCACGCGTCCTCATCCGAGATCTGCTCCTCCACACCAAGGACCTTCACCAGGAAGTCCCGGAGGGATGCGTGCCTGCGGGCGATCTCCCGGGCCCGTGCGTCGCCTTCGGCGGTGAGCGTCACGAGATCGTACGGGGCATACTCGATCATGCCCTTTTCAGCCAACGCTTTGAGAGCGCCCGTGACCGACGAGTTCCCCACCTTCAGCCTCCGCGCGACGTCGCGGGGCCGGGCAACCTTCCTGGCCGAGACGATGTGGTAGATCGCCTCGAGGTAGTCTTCCAAACTGGCGCTCAGAGCTCTCACCGGCACGGTTCATCCTCGTTTGTTTAGACGCTCCGGATATTTTACGGAGCGCCGAAAACCCTGTCAATAGTGCAATGTTCCGACACGGAATCCGGCTGCGGCCAAGGAGGGGAGAAAGGCCCGATCCTGTTCGCCGGTGAGACGGAGAAGGCGCACATCCGTCACCGAATCGAAGCCGCCCGGTCCTCCGGCGCGGGAACCCCGCGCGTCCCCATGGCGGTGGAACGACCCGACGCCGGGCGAGATGGGCGGGACGGGCGGTGCGCAAAGGGTATGCCAAGGCGTCACCCTTCGGGCGGGCGCGGTTGTCCGCACGCCGGCTGGCGCTACGGGCCGGGATTCCGTAGCTTGACGGCGAGCCTCTTGTGGGACTCCCGCGGACGGCAGGGAGGTCATCCCTCCATCGCTGTCGCATGAGCAGATCCGGCTGGAGCTGGAGGAACGCATTGCGCATCACCATACTGAACGGCAATCCGGACCCCTCTCACAGGGCGTTCGACGAATACGTCGGCCATCTGGGTGTCGCGTGGCAGAATCGGGGTCATGAGGTTCGCGTGCTCGGGCTCCGCGACATCAACCTTGCCTCCTGCGTCGGGTGTTTCGACTGCTGGCTCAAGACGCCCGGCCGTTGCATAGCGCGGGACAGCCACCCCGATCTCATCCGTGCGTATCTTGATGCGCACCTGGTGGTTGCTGCGTCGCCTCTCTGCATGGGGTTCACGTCGGCCGTGCTCAAGAAAGCGACGGACAAGCTCATCCCCGTGCTCCTTCCCTACATCGACGGATCCAGTGGCGAGTGCCGGCACTACCTCCGGTATGGCCGGGCGCCGGCCTTGGGCGTGCTCTTCGAGCCGGAGACTGATACCGACGCTGAGGATGTGGAGATTGTGGCGACGCTATGGCGGCGCTTCACGCGGAACGCGAATACTCGCCTCTCCTTCGTCCGGTCGACGTCTGATCCGATCGAGGAGGTGACCCGTGAAGTTGACAGTCTGTAACGGCTCGCCCCGGGGCACGGGCAGCAATACCGGGCTCCTCCTGGAGCACTTCATCACCGGATTCGAAGAGACAGCAGGTAACAGTCACGAGCTGTTCCACCTGAACCGCTCCGACTGGCGGGAGAGCGCGGCGAAGGCGTTCGGCGGCGCCGAGACCGTCCTCCTCGCCTACCCGCTCTACACCGACGCGATGCCGGGCATCGTCAAGGAGTTCCTCGAACGCCTGGCCTGCTATCGCGGCCGCCCGCACAACCCTCGCCTTCTTTTTCTCGTCCAGAGCGGCTTTCCTGAAGGCTCGCATACGAGCCATGTGCCCCGATATCATGAGAAGCTCGCTCGCCGCTTGGGCTGCGACTACGTCGGAACGATCCGGCGAGGCGGCATCGAAGGGATCCGGGCCCAGCCTCCCTCGATGAATCGGAAGCTGTTCGGCCGGTTCATGGACCTGGGGAGAGGATTCGGCCGGGACGGCCGGCTCGATGAGGGTCTTCTGGCCAAGCTGCGGGGACGAGAACGGATGCCGCGCCCATGGCTCTGG
>JALOPK010000460.1 GCA_025453925.1 Candidatus Eiseniibacteriota bacterium
GCCCACTACAGCAGAGCACCCCGACGTAGAGCACGCCCATGGTGAAGAGTCCCCGCAGCGAATGTCCGGGTGAGGGCATGCCGCCCCGCGCCGCCGCCAAGACTGCGGCCGCCGCCAGGAAAACGTCAGCCGGGAAAAACGCAAGGCTCCCCGGTGCTCCCCCAACGAACCCGCGGGGAGGGGCGGACAAGTAGTCGACGACGGGAAAACACACCAACGCGACGAACACTGCGGCTGTCCATCGTGCCCGATCCCTCGTCGCCGCCAGCAACGCGGCGGCGACGAGGGTGACCCACACCGCAGCAGTGAGCTTTGCCGGCCCCCCGAGAAAGAGGGGCGCAAGCGCGGCGGCCCACGCCGCGAGGGAGGCCCCGGCAAGTCCGATCACGCCGGGCGCTCTCGTCTCCTGGATCGTCGGGCAACCATTCCCGCCGCGACCACCACAGTGACCACCGCCGCTGGCCCCATGGCCACCAGGGCAAGCACCGGGCGCTCCTGCGTCGCCTTCCCCGGCGCCACGAGGATCCGCGTCCTCTTCTTCTGGGCGATGAGTTCCGCCTCGGTTTCGGTCTCGATCTCCAGCTCGGTAAAGTGGGCCAGCGCCCGCAAGGCTTCCGCTCGAGCCCCCTCAGTCGCAGCCTCCCGGTGGATCAAGGACTCGGCGGCTGCCAGGCGTTGGCGGATAGTCCCGAGTTGGCGGGATGTGAGGACTCTCTCCTGGTCGAACCCCTCATTGGTCCGTGCCGCCACGAGCGAACAGGCCAGCACCGCGCCCCGCTGTGACACAAGGGGATCCGTTGACCGCCCTTCCACGCGCAAGAGACCGTCTTCCAGGGGAGCAGCCCGAAGGTCAAGGACGCCCAGCTCGGACAACTTCATGACGCGGGTAACCCGCGCCAAGAAGTCGGGATCACCCACCATGGCCGCGAGACCGGCCGTGGAGATCACTGGATGAGGGAGGTAGTCCCTCGGATTGTAGTAGCCGATCTCCAGGACGCCTCGCGACACATAGGAGAAGGGCATGGCGCGCGTGAGCAGGACCAACGTGATGAGGGTGATCACCACGAAGATGCCGGCCCACAAGGTGAGCACTCTCATACTGGGGAATGGACTAGTGTGTGGCATGCGTCCTCGCTTGAGAGGTGTCGACGAAGAGGCCGGCAATCCAGAGATTGCGGTCCTGTCTGGTGTCGGGATTCCAGAAATCGTTCACAAACCGCACCAACAGTGAGTCACCCGAAGAAACCACGACTGACAACGGTGTCCATGACCAGGTATCAACCACCCGTCGTGCGTGGCCCCCGGCCGAACCGATCTCGATGATGGGCCAGATACCGGTGGCCGGTTGACCGCGCGCGACCAGAACCGCGCCGGAGTCAGGAACGCCACGCCAGGTGATGCTGCCCGGCCCCCCCAACATCCAGGCTCCATACCCCGGCACCGCGAGCGAAGTCGAACATGGCGCCAGTGGCACGAGGCCCGTGCCTGCGGTTACAAACGCGGTGACGGGGGATCCTGGAGGATCGCCCCATGTCCGGAGCCGACTGCCCAATCGCTGCCGAAACCCCTCGACGTCCGGGGGTGGCGCCGTGAACCACTCTTCGGCGAAGTCGTCGACAGGCTCGATGGCGGCATTCCGATCCTCGCCGGGAGCGCGGAGATCATTGACCAAGGTGATCCATCCTTGAGCCTGAATTCGGCGCGGCAACAGGATCCAGTCTTCCGCGCATATGGTGATCTCCTCGCTCGCGCCGCCGCTGGTGAACCGGATGACCGGCCACACGCCGCGGGCCGGCCTCCCCATCGCAAGCACCCACTCGCTCGCCCGCACGGCCCGCGGTTGCCGACCGACCGGCATCCCCTGTGCCGGAGCCTCCCAGGGCTGACGGGCTTTCCACACGATGTACCTGGCCCATCCCCGGTCACGCCATTGCGTCATGGAGGCCAGCGAACAAGCCTCGGCCTCCAGGCCGACCTTCACCAGAAGGCGGGCTGAGAACTCCGCGGTCAGCGAATCTCGGCCCAAGTCCGCTGCAACTGGCAACTCGAGCAGGTGGGGCGGTGGCCGCCCGAGGTACAGGCATGCCGCCACGCTCTCCCATGGCAAGGATGCATCCTGCCATGCCTCAAGCGAGTCCAATGCAGCGGGCACCCGGTGCGCGGCCTCAGCGAGGTGTGCCCGAACATCTTCACTCGAGGCCCCGCACGCGAGGACCCGAACCGCCATTGAGGTGGCCGTCAGTCCCACCCTGCTCTCCAGGTCTCGCACGCGCTCCAGAGCGAATCTGCCGGAACCGGCACGGGGGCCAACCGCAGCGGCGTGGGCCGAACGGGCGATGACATCGACATTCGAGGCGTCAAGCACCTCGGCCAGGGCGGATCTGGCCGCCGAGCTCTGATCTCCGGGCGCCACGGGGATTCCCCTCCCCACCACCGCCGATGCGAGCCACCCCGCGAGCCCGAGCACCGCGCCGGAGGCGAGGATGGACGTCCGCGGGCACAGATCGCCCCGCGCCACCGTCGCCAGCCCGGTCAGAAGGGCCACAGGTTCAAGCCGCCCACACCCCACGAAACAGACAGCGCCGGCGCCGAGAGCGAGAACACCCATCCCGCCGGAGGCGACGGCAATTGCGATGAGACCCAGTGCCCCGGTTGCCCGCGCGAAAGGATCCGTCAGAGAGGCTGTACCGAGCACGGCGGCACATAGTGCGG
>JALOPK010000461.1 GCA_025453925.1 Candidatus Eiseniibacteriota bacterium
CAGCACGGCCAGGATCGTGGTGATTCCGAGTAGCATTGTGTCTTCCTTTCGAATTGGGAGCTCATCAGGCCGCGTGTCCGCCGGCACCGCCCCGCTCTGCTGATCAAGGCAGGCCCGGCACCGCGAGGCTGCCTCAAATGATACACACCTGCAGTCGTCCGGTAGTTGCAGCTTCCATGCCACCCCCCGCAGAAGACGAACGGAGGACGTTCCTGGGTTTTCGGTTGGTGCTCTCTGTCGGTAGACGTAGGGGGGTATGTCCCGATGAACCGCGCCACAGTCAGTCACCGCAAGGCACCCACTGCGGCGGCAGTCCGAGGTCACGGCCGGCGCGTGCCGCTCGCGTCTCCCTTCCTCCCCACGAAAGCTCCGGAAGGACCGGGCGGATGGGGTGCTGCCGCGGCGAACATCTGGTGAACCATGTTGAGGGGTCGTACATTGCGTGCTCAATCCGAGACAAGGAGTTGAGCCAGTGATCACCCGGGAATCCATACGTTCGGTGCTGCAGAGCGAAGTCGGTCGTGAGACAGTTGTCTTCGGTTGGGTGCGCACGGCCCGCGCATCGCGCAACGTGGCGTTTGCCGCCATCAATGACGGTTCATGCGCGGAGAACCTCCAGGTGGTGTTCGACCGTGAGCGTTTCTCGGACGACAGACTGTCGGGCCTGCTGACCGGTGCATGCGTCAGGGCAGCGGGCGCGGTGGTACAATCGCCGGGGCAGGGCCAGGTGATGGAGCTGCACGCGTCGACGCTCGAGATTGTGGGATCGGTCGACGATGCCTATCCCCTGCAGAAGAAGCGGCACTCCCTGGAGTTCCTCCGGTCCATGACGCACCTCCGGCCGAGAACCAACACCTTCGCCAATGTGTTCCGGATGCGGCATCACCTCTGCCTCGCGATCCACCGGTTCTTCGACGAAGAGGGGTTCTTCTACATCCAGCCTCCGCTCATCACCAGCAGCGACGCGGAAGGCGCGGGCGAGACCTTCCAGGTTACCTCGATGCCGCTGACCGCGGTGCCGATGTCCGAGGGCCGCGTCGACTTCTCCCACGACTTCTTCCGTGCCCCCGCCTTCCTCTCGGTGAGCGCGCAGCTCGAGGCCGAGCCACTCGCCCTTGCTCTCGGAAAGGTCTACACGTTCGGCCCGACGTTTCGTGCCGATCCCTCCGACACGCGAACCCACGCGGCGGAGTTCTGGATGATCGAGCCCGAGATGGCGTTCTTCGACCTCGAAGACAACATGAACCTCATCGAGCGTTTCATGAAGTACTGCGCACGCTACGTGGCGGAGCGCTGTGCCCACGAAGTCGAGTTCTTCCAGACGCACTACGAACCCCGCCTGGGCGAGCGGTACCGCACCATCGTGGAGAACGAGTTCGGGAGGATCACCTACAAAGAGGCTCTCAAGAGCCTCTCCGAGGCGGGAGCGAATCTGGAGACCGTCCCGGTCTGGGGCGATGACTTCACGTCGGAGCACCAGCGTCACCTGGCGGGCAACGTGTTCGGCCGGCCCGTGTTCGTCACCGACTTTCCGGCCTGCATCAAGCCGTTCTACATGAGAGTGAACGACGACGGCGAAACCGTCGCCGGCGTCGACCTGTTCGCCCCCGTGGTGGGCGAACTCGTCGGAGGCAGCCAGCGGGAGGAACGCCTGGAGCACCTCGAGCGCCGTGCGCGGCAAGCGGGAATGAATCTGGAAACCTATCGTTGGTACCTGGAACTCAGGCGATGGGGCACCGCGCCCCATTCGGGGTTCGGCCTCGGATTCGACCGTTTGCTGATGTATCTGACGGGCATGGAGAACATCCGCGACGTCATTCCGTACCCCCGGGCATTCGGCAAGATGTACTGACGCCCACGGGAGCTTGTCGGGTCTGAAAGGCCGGAGTTCTTCCGGGGCTCCGTGAGACATCGGAGCCCCGCTTGACCGCGACGCGTACCAGCAAGGGCGTACTGGTCCCGGCGCACGACGGTCGCACTCGCCTACCATGGCCGGCGACCGGTCTCCTGCCCGGGTCCTCAGCCCCCTGCGCCCTCCTGCCCGCCTTCGTCTCTGCTTTCGCTGGTCCTGAGCTCTCCACCCTTGCGTGACATCTGGATGAGGAGCAGACCGGCGAGGCAGAGCACGACACCGGGGGCGAGGAACAGGAACGGCAGAGCGAACATGAGGCCGCCGGGCGGCCAAGCCCACGCCGCGAGGCAAAGGAGTGAAACGCCGGCGGACAGGGAAATCCAGCCGGCCACAGCGGCGGCGCGTCGTGCCGGAGACCGTATCCTACGCATAGGGTCTCAATCTTGCGCAGTGAGATAGTCGGGGCTGAGGCAACGGATGTCGATCGCCCGCGATGTTCTGCGGAGTTTCAACGCTCCGCCCTGCCAGAGTTCGGTGTGCCGTTTCGCCATCCGGAGCCCGCGCTTTCCCGCAGAAGTCAGGCGCAATCTGGTATGTTGGTTGTGTTCCGGGCTGCACGGTGAACGCGACAATCTCGTCGAACCCGAGGCCAGCGGCATGGGACGCACGGCATTCCAGTAGAGCAGAACCAAGGCCCCGGCTCCGATAGCGGGGGCTCGTGCCCATGAGTGTGATGTGCAAAGCGCCGTCCAGGCTGGTATACATGATGAACGCGCGAGTACCCCCGGCGCGTGCGCACATCACGTCCTGGAACACCAAGTCGCGGCGCGTGGCGGGTCCGGAATCCGGGCTACTCTCCCGTGGGCTCCGCAATGATTGCGAGGATCTCCTCGGCCAGGGTCCCCTGCGGTCGCGGGTAGTGTGCAACTCAGCGCCTTCGGCGCCGACCAACCTCCAAGACCGCGACGACTCCCCAGACCGGAAGAACGAGGGTGACCACCGAGAGGAGATGCGCGTCCATGATGCGGGA
>JALOPK010000006.1 GCA_025453925.1 Candidatus Eiseniibacteriota bacterium
GGTCCTTCTTGAGGCGCTCGTTCCGCTCTCTCACTTCCTGCTCGTGGAGGGCCTGCTCCCGCTCCCATGCCTCCCGGGTCGATGACGTCTCGGCCTCAACCTGTTCCCGGGTAGCCGCAACCCATTCCTCGAACTCGGCCTTCGAACGACCAAGCGCCTCCTCGACCTCCTTGCGCTTCAGCTCGATCCGCTGCGCGAACTCCGTTTCGGCCTCGGCGTGCCGTTGGAGGAGCACGGCCAGCGTGTCCGCGGCAATCTCGATATCGTGGAGCCGGGAGAGCCGGGCTGACTCGGTAGAAATGGCGTCCTCCAGCTCCTTGAACCGCTCCGCCTGACCGATGAGTTTCTCGGACAGGCCGTTGAGCACGTTCGACACGTCGAGCTTCAGCTTGCCGATGGATTCCACGATGGCCGTCACCGTGGTGGTGCGGGCCGACTGGACGATGTCCTCCCGGCGTCTGGCCTCGGCTTCCGCTTTGTTCCGGGGAGTGCCGCTGTCGTCCTGCTGCCGGGTAACGACGTCCTGATACGCGTCCAGCAGCTCCTGCTTGCTGCTCTTGAGCGACACCTTCGGGACACTGATCTCGAGTTGCCCGATGCCCTCAGGGGGCTCCGCAGCCTTGGTTGTCTTCCGGGGCGCCATGGTGTTCCTCCTGATTCGTGGGGAGGGCTGCCGGCCTCTGCGCGCAACCCTCAAGGTCTCTCATCTGGAATCCTCGGATGCCTTGGTACTCGGATTCACAAACACGATCACATTCGACCGCCGTTGCACCCCGAGTCCGTCAGCCGGCGGATTGCGAGATCGGTGAGATATCGCAGCGGACATCTGCCCTCCTCGCACCGTACTGCCCCGTCGCCCCGGCGGTCTCGGTGCGTGACCGTGCTCATGAACGCGAGGACGTAGTATGCACGGATGAGGCGGCGCCGCGCAATCTTTACCCCCGGGAGCGCTCCTCGTCGTGCGGCGCCGCGGCGATCACGGCCTCCAGCGTCGGCGGGACCGGTGTCGGCATCACGAACGTGCGGCGCAACGAGGCAGCGTCTTTCAGCCCGTGGCCGGTTACCATCGCAACCACACGGTCTGATCTTCCCAGGCGGCCGCAATCCACGCCGGCAAGGATGCCCGCCACGGATGCCGCGCCGGCCGGCTCTGCCAGTACTCCCGCGTGACGCGCCATGAGCGTCATCGCTTCGCTGATGAGGGTATCCGGCACCGCCATGATGGCGCCACCGCTGGACCGGGCCGCCCGTAGCGCCTTCACCCAGTCGCGGGGATGCCCCACCGCGATGCTGTCAGCGAAAGTGGTGGTGGCGTGCCATGGTACGACGTTGGCACGAGCTTCCCACGCCTGGGCGAGCGGCGCGGCTCCCTCGGCCTGCACGCCCATCAGCGCGGGGATTTTCCGTATCCATCCCACGGCGGACAGCTCTGACAATCCCTTCCACAGTGCGCCGAAGATGCAGCCGTCTCCCACGCCCACAAACCAGGCATCATCAACGTCCCAGCTCATCTGGAGGGCAGTCTCCAGTGCCGCGGTCTTCTTCCCCTCGGCGAGCACGGGGTTCACCGCCGTGCTCCGGATGTACCAGCCCTGTCGCGCGGCGACCTCGGTGGACAGATCGAAGGCCTGATCATACGTACCCTGGATCGGGATGAGGATGCCGCCGTGGAGCGCAATCTGCGCCAGCTTGCCCATGGGAGCGTCTTGGGGTACCAGCAGAACAGCCCGGCAGCCCGAGGCGGCGGCCAGGGTCGCCAGCGACGATGCGGCATTGCCCGTGGATGCCGCGACGATGGTCGGACAGCCCCACTCGCCCGCCTGCGCCACGGCCAGGGCCGATGCCCGGTCCTTAAGGGACAGACTGGGAAGAAAGGAATCCAACTTCAGCAGTATCCTGCCCACGCCGAGGTGATTCGCGAGGCGCGGGGCATCCACCAGAGGAGTGGGCCCGACCGCCAGCCGCGGCAGCGACCCGCCATCGCGAAGGGGCAGGAGCGGCAACCATGTGGCGAGTCCGCCGGGGGCATCCGGTCGTGCCCACCTTCGGCGCAACGCGGCGAGATCATAGGCGTAGTCGAGGGTGCCGCGATCCGGTCCGCAGGTGGTGCATGTCATGGCATGCCGCGGCGCCGCGGCCACCCGCTCGCCGCATGAAACGCAGACCAGTTCCGTTACCATCGCGCCCACAGCCCGCGGGCCCGGTCCCTGCACGCCGACCATATCCTGCCCGCGTCCAGTTCTACCGGCTCACCCCCGCGCACCAGTTCCCGGCCGCCCGCAACCACACGGTCCACAGGCGCATCTCCCAATCCGAAGAGTTGGTGGCCCCACCAGTTGTCCGCGGTGAGGGGCGTGGGCGGCTCATACCGGCGTACGACGAGATCCGCCGCGGCGCCCACCTCAAGCCGTCCCAGAGTCAGACCGAAGGCCCGGGAAGCCAACGCCGGGTTTCCCTTGCAGTACATATCCTTCACCAGGTTCCACCCCGCGGACGGATCGCGATGCTCATGGCGGAGCAGGAGCATGGCCGCCATCATCTCCGGGACGGGATCGCTCCCCATGCCGTCGGTGCCCAAGGCGAGGCGGACACCCTCCTTCGCGCAGGCTGCCAGGTCGGCGGCGCCCACGCCGTTGTTCATGTTGGATCGGGGATTGTGCACGAGAAAGGCATCCGCCCGGGCGATAGCCGTCAGATCAGGCCCCGAGAGATGCACGCCGTGGACGAGAATGCTCTCCGCCGTCAGGAGGCCTCGGCGTACGAGTCGCGGGAGGAT
This sequence comes from Candidatus Eiseniibacteriota bacterium, assembly GCA_025453925.1. Classification (GTDB taxonomy): domain Bacteria; phylum JAFGKV01; class JAFGKV01; order JAFGKV01; family JAFGKV01; genus JAFGKV01. Next base: position 2,777 of record JALOPK010000006.1, read on the forward strand.
CTCCTCGCCGTACCGCTCTCGGGTGCGGCTGACGTCGGCCGCGTCCTCCGCCACGTGCACGTGCACGCCCTTGGAGCATCGCTCGGCGACGGTATCGAGGGTGCGGTCATCCAGAGTGAACGATGCGTGCAGACCGGTGCGGGCCGCGAGCCAGCCCGGCCGCTGCGCGGCCAGCGCAAATCCCCGTAGATTCTCCTCGACTCCCTCCAGAGCCCCGCGGTGGCCGTGGCGATCCGTGATCTCGTAGCTCAGAAGCCCCCGGATTCCGATATGGCCCAAGGCCCGGGCGATCTGATCGAGACTGCCTCCGATACAGGAGGGACTCGCGTGATGGTCAATGATGGTGGTCGTGCCGCACAGCAGAGCGGACAGCGCGCCGCCCATGGCGCTCCAATAGACGTCTTCCAGGTCCATGGCCTGATCGAGCCGCCACCACAGGTGTTCGAGAACGTCCACGAAGTCCGCCGGCGCACGGGAGGGCGAGAGCCCCCGGGCCAGGAAGCTGTAGAGGTGGGTGTGGGCCAGAATCTGGCCGGGCAGGATCACCCGGTGGGGCAGGCTGATGCGCTCCTCCACGGCCGGCGGGGCACTTTCGGGGAGGCCCACGTAGGTGATCGTCTCGTCCTCGACCCCGATGCATCCGCCCTCGATGACCCGGTCTTCGGCGTCATTGGTGATGATGGTGGCGTCAGTGAAAAGCCTCACGCCACCGCCTCCATGCGGATGCAACCGGCCGGACAGGTCAGCGGGCACAGGCCACACCCGACGCACCGTTCATCGTCCACCACTGGCAGCCGTTCTTCGCTCATCGTAATGGCCCGGTGTCCGCCGTCGCGACATGCGACGTAGCAGACGCCGCACCGCAGGCAGGCAGTCTCGTCGACGCGGCTGCGCACCTGGCGACGCGGCAGCTCATCGTGCTCCACGATGTGGGGGAGGGCTTTCCCAACCATGTCGGCCACTTTGGTGAAGCCCTTGCGGGCCATGTAGCGCGCCAGACCCGAGCACAGGTCGTCGACAATCCGGAATCCGTGGTGCATCACCGCGGTGCAGATCTGGATGTTCTGCGCCCCTACGGCAAACAGTTCCACCGCGTCGCTCCAGGTCGAGATGCCGCCATTCCCGCTGATGGGAAGGGACACGTGGCGCGCGATCTCCGCCACGGTCCGCAGCGTGAGGGGCTTGATGGCGGGCCCGGTGAATCCGGAGTAGGTGCCGAACCCTCCGAGGCTGGGGATGGGAGCGAAGGTCTCGATGTCCACCCCCATGAGCGCCGGCACGGAGTTGGACGCGGTGATGCCGTCGGCGCCGCCGTTCTTCACGGCGCGCGCGATCTCCGCCACGTCGGCGACCTGAGGGGTGATCTTGATGAGCACCGGCAGGTCGCCCGCGGCCTCCTTGACCCATCCTGTCGCTTTCTCTGTGGCGGGCGCGGATTGCGCCAGCATGGCGCCGGGCCGTTCACCCATGGAGCCCTGGGGGCAGGAGAAGCTGCACTCGATGAGGTGTGCGCCAGCGTCGCGCAGGCGCCGCGCCAAGGCTTGCCAGGCTTCCTTGCTGGACCCCATGATGCTGGCGGCGATGAGCTTCGTGGGAAACTCGCGGGAAAGAACCCGAACTCGCTCTTCCACCGCGTCAATATGGTGTTCGGAGATCAGGTCGATGTTCCCCATGCCGACCAGACGCCGCCCTGCCCACTCCATGGTGGACATCATCGGGTACGCCAGCGGGACCGGAGTCCCTTCCATGCTGGTGGTCTTCAGCACGACACCCGCCCAGCCCGCCTCGAGCCCTGCCCGGGCCATATCCAGGTCATCAGTGCTGGGCGCCGCCGACAGGATGAAGGGATTCTCCAGACGGCGTCCGAGGAATACGACCGCGAGGTCCACGGCGGGGAGTGGTCGAACCGGTATGCTTCTCATCGCGCCGCCTCCGTGAGCATGTGGTGGATGGCCCGGGCGGCCCTGAGGCCGTGGGAGGCCGCCGCGACCACCGTGCCCTCCCGGGACACGAGATCGCCTCCGGCGAACAGCGAGGGCGCCGCGGTCTCCATGCGCTCGCTCACGGGGAGCGTCGCCTTGGATCCCCAGCGCAGATCCACGTCTTCATCACGAGCCGGCGATGAACCCACCGCGCGGATCACCTCTTCAGCGGGCAATACGAAGTCGAACCCCGGCATGTCTTCGGGAACAGGGCGACGCGCACCCTGATCCACGAGGCGGGTCCGGCGGCACTGGACCCCTCGGATCCGGCCGGCCTCCACCAGAAGGGCAATCGGCCGCGCATAGTACTCGATGGCCACGCCGCGGGTCGCGGCTTCCTCCAGTTCCCGCCGCCAGACAGGCATCTCCCGCGGGCCCCGCCGGTACACAAGCACGACCCGGGCCGCGCCCGCGTGGACTGCGGTGAGGGTCACGTCCAGCGACACATTGCCCCCGCCAATCACGACCACTTCCTTGCCGGTCAGATCCTTGCCGATGCCGTCGCGCCACTCCCGGAGGAACGCCATCCCGGAGGTCACCAACCCTTCCTCATCCGGGATCCCGAGGAGGATGTCCTCGTGGGTGCCCGGGGCGTAGAAGGCGGCCGCATGCGCGGCGAGGATCTCCCTCAGGGAACCCGCCGCCTGCCCCAGGTGCCAGGCGATCGGAGCGCCGTGCAGCGCGGAGAGATCACGGTCGAGCCGGTCCACGGCGAACCGATCCACGGCCAGGTTGTGACGCACGATGCCGCCGGCGGCCGTGTCGCGTTCATACACGTCCACGGCGTACCCAAGGGCCGCCAACTCCCGGGCGCAGGCAATGCCCGCGGGACCACCGCCCACCACGGCAACGCGCTTCGATCGTGACGCGGTCCACGTCGGCCACGGCGCATGGGCCGTTTCGGTCACGAAGCGGTGCAACTCCCGGACTCGGATCGGTCCCTCGACGCCGCGAAGCACGCATGCGCGGGCACAGTACTGCTCATCGGGGCAGATCTCGCCGCAGGTGCTGATGAGCGGATTCGCGCTCCTCACCAGCTCCTCGGCGCCCTGCGGGTCGGCCCCCCGCAGTCGCGCGATGAACTCGGGGATCGGCACGTGAACGGGGCAGGCGGCGGTACAGGGCGCGTCCCAGCACTGGAGACACCGCCAGGCCTCCCGGTGCGCGCCATGGGGGGTGAGTAGGTCGGTCATTGGGCCTCCTTGTCCGGTCACACGGTGAGGAGGAGACCGCCCCCGTCCGTGTGGCCCTGACTGCTCAGTAGGTGAAGGTGCTGCCCCCGATGAACTCCCGGAGCAGGGAGTTCTGCGGCACCTCCTCGGGGAAGATCGGGACGAAGTAATCGAGAAACGCCAGCAGCCGATGCGCCTCCGTGTAGGCCGGTGTGTTGCGCGTGACGGTAAGCAGGAAGCGCTGCGCGTATGTCTTCAGCACGGACGTCTCATATACGAGCGCCGAGTTGAACATCACGTCCGCTTCTTCCTGGTAGGGGAAGATGTATCGGTTCTCCCCCGCGCGCACGCTCGGCCACTGGGTGATGGTCTGCTCGGCGGAATACCCGCGGAAGAGCCGGTCGCGCACGAGGCGACGGATGAGCCTGCTGTCGGAGGTGAAGATCCGGCTGTGGGAGTCGATGATGAGCTGGGTAAGAGCGGAGACATAGATCTTGAACTTCGCATCCCGTGCCACCGCCCGGGATATCCGCTCATTGAGGCAGTGAATCCCCTCCATCACCAGCACGTGATCCGGTTCCAGACGCAAGGGAAGCGCCTTGTCGGCCCTACGCTTGCCCTCGGTGAAGGAGAAGATGGGCGTGGCGACCTCATCGCCGTTCATCAACCGGGCGAGATCGTCGTTCAGGTAGTCCACATCCAGGGCGTCCAGCGACTCGAAGTTGTAGGTGCCGTCGGGATTTCGCGGCGTCTTCTCGCGGTCTACGTAGTAGTTGTCCATGCTCAGAGCCACCGGCCGCAGGCCGTTCACTCGAAGCTGAACGGCCAGCCGCTTGGTGAATGTAGTCTTCCCGGACGAGGAGGGCCCTGCCACGAGCACGAGTCGTATCTTCCCGTGTTCCGCCTCGATCTGATCCGCAATACTGGCGATCTTCTTCTCCTGGAATCCTTCGACCACTCGGATGATCTCAGCGGTCTCATCGCGCAGCACGGCCGAGTTGAGATCCGCGACATTGTGGATGCCGATCTCCTGGTTCCACGCACGCGTCTCGCGGAACACCGTGAACAGCTTGTCCTGCCGGCCGCGGCTGGGCCGCATCTGAAACTTCACATCAGGGAATCGAAGGATGGCGCCGTGTTCATAAGCTTCCAGGGCGAATACGCTCACGACGCCGGTCGAGGCCGCCAGCGGGCCGTGGAGAATGTCCCGGTACACCCCAAGGTCGATCCACCAGATCTTGGAATGGGGGAGGGTTTGCAGCAGCCTGGCCTTTTCGGGGTATCCCGAGTGCTGGAACTCCTCGATCGCCTCTTCCACGGCAATCCGGATCGGCACCAAGGGGAGATCCCGCTGGACGATTTCAGTCATGCGCGCACGGATGCGATCGACATCCGCGTCGGTCAGAGGGTGATCGTCAGGCATGGAGATCTTGAAGAAGTACCCGTGGCCCACTGATTGCCCGACCTCCGCCCTCGCGCCCGGGAACAACTCCGTGATCGCTTCCAGGAGAATGACGGTAGCCGTGCGACGGTAGATGGACGCTCCGCCTTTGCTGGCATAGTCAACGGTCTGCACCGTGCAATCGGAAACCAGCTCGTAGTGCAGCCCGGTGAGACGATAGGAAACCAAAGCGCCCAGCGGGGGCAGCGGCCCCGCATGAGGATGATCCCGAAGCAGCTCCGCTACCGTCGCCCCGTGTTGCGCCGTAATCGTCTCACCGTTGAACATGACCTGGATGGCGCGACAGGGCTTCTCGCCACGTTCGGCGCCGCGGTCGACGTCGGGCATCCTCAACTCCTGGACCCCAGGATCAGGCGGTCGACCTCCGCCACCCTCTGCTGATGCGCAGCCCAGTACTCCAGCGAGAGCTGGGCATCGAGTTCCCTCACGTCCTTGCCGTGCTGTTCGACCCACGTGTAGTACTTCAGGTGGTGCCAGCGCAATCTCGTTGCCCGGTCACCTTCCTGAACCCAATCAGTCTTCTGCCGACGGAAGATGCTCACGAATCTCACTGCGGCTTCAGTCTCGTCCATGGGGCCGTATGTCTCCGCAAGACTTCGCATGACGCTCTCGTAACGATCCCGGGCATCGGTGCAGACCGTGACCACCAGATCCTTGGGGCCCAGGTTGTAGTACTTCGCGGTCTTGATCGCTCCCAGCACGTTGCAGACGCCGCTGATTCCGAAGATTCCCTGCATGCGGGACAGCGCGTCTGCAGGCACGCCATACCGCTGAGCGAGGATCTCGGGACCCGGTGATTCGAGGAGCAGTTGCAGCCCCTGCTTGCATTCGACATCGTCGATGGCCATCATCGCGTCCATGTTCATCACGTTGTGGATCCAGGTGACATGCTTGTCGCCGATGCCCTGGATATCGTGTCCGCCGTATCCGTTGTGGATGAGGGTCGGACACTGGATGGGTTCCAGGCCGACGACCAGGGTCTGCGGAGAGACCTGCTTGAGCTTGTCTCCCGCGCCGATGGTCCCCGCCGAGCCCATGGCGGAGCAGTAGGCAGCCACCGTGCCTTCCCCTACGCCGAGCCGGCACAGTTCCGCGGCCAGTTCGAGGATGGTGCTGCCGGTGACGAAGTAGTGAAACCGGTAATTGCCGAACACCTCGAACTGGTTCAAGACCCTCACTCTCTCCGGATCGGCCGCCACCAGTTCCTTGCACTTGTCGTAGATCTCCTTGACATTGCTCTCGCACCCCGGCGTGAGCACCAGTCGCGCGCCATAGCCCCTGACGATCTTGAATCGTTCCGTGCTCATCAGCTCGGGAAGGATCACGAGCGAGTCGAACTGCATCCGGCACCCCACCCAGGCGCCGCCAATGCCGTAGTTGCCCGTCGAGGGCCACACCAGCGTGTGCCGCGCTGGGTCGACCTCGCCGGTGAGTTCTTTCTCCACCAGCACCGCGTACGCGGCGCCCACTTTGTGGGAGCCCGTGGGGAAGTCTCTGCTGTACAGCACCGCGATGGGTGCCTCGACTCCGGTGAACTCCTTGGGGAGCAGGAGGTAGGCAATCGAATCATCCGGGGTCCGCCAGGTGATGTTGAACAGATTGATCGGATCCATCGGGTCTTCAGTCCGCATGCGCTGGGCGTGCTGCCGTATCCCCGCGGGGATCGTCCACGGGTGGAGCATCTCCTCAAAAGTGGGGCCGATCACCAGAGAACGTGACGCCATGGAGCCTCCTACGACCGGAAGAACACACCCGCCGGCCCGGGAAAACGCCGGGCAGCAAAGAGCGAATCACATCCTGTCTATTTTACTCGCCACGCGGGGCATGCGCCACTCCGGCAGGCCACTGGAGGATTGACGATCCACGGGGGATCCCCACAGTTTCGCATCCTTGAACCACGACAGTGACCATTCCCAGGAGAGTGCATCATCCGCTACGGACGTTTCGTACGACGCGCGGCGCCCTGCCTGTGCTGCATGGCCGTATATGCAGCCATCGTCTTGGCGCATCGGGACGTGCTCTGTCCCTACACGCCCGATTCGCTCTGGTACACTGACGTGGCACGATTCCTGGCCCGGGGAGATGGGCTCCGATGCAACATCACGCTGGCCTCGGATCCCACGCCCGTACCGCGCCCGTTCTATGGATGGCCGCCGCTCTACCCGGTTGCCGGCGCGCTCTTTGTCCGGCTGGGCGCGGATCCTCTGTTCGCCATGCGCATGGTGAGCATCGCGGCCTTCGTGGCATTGCCGATTCCGCTGCTGGCCTTGGGGACAAGGCTGTGGGGCCGTCTGCCTGCCGTGGCGGCCACGCTTTGGGTTCCCCTCTGGCCGACCATGTTCTCCCTGTCGGGCCAGGCACTCTCGGAGTCACTGTTCCTCGTACTTCTGGCATGGACGCTGGCTATGGTGGCACGTGACGAACAAGGTGCCCCCCATCCGGCCCGCGCCGGCCTGCTCCTAGGCGCGGCCGGATTGACAAGGCTGGCGGGGGCGCTGTTCGTGCCGGCGCTGGCCGTGTCTTTGGTACGCAGGCGCACGGGGTTCCGAACGCGGGACGCCGTCATCGCGGTGGGCATGTTCATGGGCACCGCGGGGCTCTGGGTCGCGCGGAACTCGCTGGCTACCGGGGCGCCCAGCGGATTCGAGGAACCGGCGCAGGCAGTGCGGCTCGCCCCGATCATCACCGCGTGCATCCAGCGGGTGTTCTGGGAGATGACGTCCATCGGGAGCCTCGGCCTCGTGGTCGCCAACCAGTGGAAACTGGCAGTGCCGGCGCTGGCCGCGCTCACCGTTGTGCTCCGGTTCCACACGACTCCGGGAAACCGGATTCTCCTCCTGTGGGCCGCGATGTACCTCGTAGGGATCTCGTGGCTGCGCACTCAGGGGCCGTTCGACAGTCCCTCCGGGGGAAGGACCCTGGCGCCAACGCTGATGATCGTCGCGTTCTGGCTCGCCGGGAATCTGGGGGCGGCCGCGCTGCGGTCCCGTCGGCGCGTGGAGCGGATTCTGTCCGGGGCGCTGCTGGTGATGCTGTTGTGCGGGCTCCTCTACGGGCGCCTCCGCGACCTCATGGAGGTGCGCTCCCGCGCAGCGCCGGCATGCCAGCTCGTCCAGTGTGCGATGCCGGGATTGGCGCTTCTTGAAGAGATGGCCGGTGCCGGCGAGGCGGTCTTGAGCAATGTGGCATTCAAGACTGCCTGGTGTCAGGACCGCCCCTCGGTGCAACTGCCGATCAGGCCCTACTCGAACCTGGTCCTTAACCCACGGGTAGTGAGGTCCCTGGCGCGGTTCCACGGCGCCCGATTCATGTACCTCGAGGAGACCTCGGTCCGTGGAACCCATGGCCACGATCCGCTGGTGTTCAGCCTGCTTCGGGGAGACTCGGTACCGGGCCTGCGTCCGGTTCTGGTCGACCGGACCGGCGCTCTCTTTGAGTTGACTGAGCCCCTCGGGTAGCTCCTACCACCACGTCATGGAGCCCATCTCCAGGGGCTGGGCCATGCCGGGGCGCCACGGCACCACTCGAACGGAGAAGGCGTGCCGTCCCGCGAAGTCACACGGGCTGTTTCCTGTGAACACCCACGCGTCCTCGTGCCGTTCCTTCCGTGGCTTCAGTCTGATCGGTTTCCCTTCGATCACCCGCCCGTCGGAATCCGCCGGCCCGTGGTACAGCTCGACCGCGACATCTGATGGCGTCAGTGCCCCGAGCACGACCAGGACCTTCACCTCCAGATGCCCGCCCATGGGTATCGGCTGGTCGACCGCGGCCTCAACGCCCGCGACCCGCACTCGGCCCCACTCACGGCGCACCGTCTCACGCCACGTGCTGAGCCGTCGGGCTTCCGCCATGTCGTCCGCAGTGAGGGCATTCCATTGGAGAAGGCCCGGCAGATAGTACTGCTGGGTGTAGTCCTCCAGCATCCGGTTCGTGTTGAAGAACGGACACACCGACTTGATGGACGCCTTCATGGTGCCGATCCAGCCCCGCGGCAGGCGGTCGGGGCCGCGCTCGTAGAACAGGGGGACGACTTCGTCCTCCAAGAGGCTGTAGATGGCCATTGACTCGATCTCGTCCTGGTAGCCGAAATCCTCGAACTCATCTCCCGAGCCAATAGCCCATCCGTTCTCCCCATTGTGGCCCTCACCCCACCAGCCGTCCAGCACGCTCATATTGATGCCGCCGTTCACCGGCACTTTCATGCCGCTCGTGCCGCTGGCTTCCATCGGCCGCCGGGGCGTGTTGAGCCAGACATCCACGCCTTGCACCATGTATCGCGCGACGAGCATGTCGTAGTTCTCGAGGAACACGATGTGCCGGCGGAACCGCTCTTCGTTCGCAAACCTGACGACGGTCCGGATGAACTCCTTGCCCTCCAGGTCTTTCGGATGTGCCTTGCCGGCGAAGATGAGTTGCACCGGCCGTTCCGCGTTGGTGAGAATGCTCTCCAGGCGATCGGGATCGCGAAAGATGAGGGTAGCCCGCTTGTACGTCGCGAACCGTCGCGCGAATCCGATCGTGAGGGCTTCGGGGTCGAGTACCTCGCTTGCCTGGAGAATGGTATTCTTGTGAGCTCCGCGCCGCTCGAGCTGGGTTCTCAGCTTCCGCCGGGAGTAGTCGATGAGCCGCTCCCGCAGACGCTCCTTACTGCGCCAGAGCTCAGCATCCGGGATCCGGTCGACCCGGGTCCACAGTCTGCGGTCGATAGGATTATCGATCCACGCGGGATCGAGATACAGGTCGTACAGGCGCTCGAACTCGTCCGAGAGCCAGGTTCGGGTGTGCACCCCGTTGGTGATGTGGCCGATGGGAATCTCGCTCCGCGGCACCCCGGGCCACATGGATTCCCACATTCGCCGGGAGACCTCGCCGTGCAGCGCGCTCACGGCATTCGCATGGCCGGACAGGCGAAGTGCAAGCACCGCCATGCTGAATGGACTGGAGGAATCCGCGCCATCGCGCCGTCCCAATGCAAGGAACTCCTCCAAGGCGATCCCGAGCTCCTCTCCGTACGCGCCGAAGTACCGGCCGACCAGATCGCGCGGGAAGTTGTCAATGCCGGCAGGGACCGGCGTATGCGTGGTGAAGAGCGTTGACGCGGCAACGATCTCGGAGGCCTCGGCAAAGCTGAGTTCGTGTTCCTGGAGGAGCATCCGCACGCGCTCCAGGCCCAGGAATGCGGAGTGGCCCTCGTTCATGTGGCATACCGTCGGGATGGCCCCGAGAGCCACCAGGGCCCGCATCCCGCCGATGCCCAACACGATTTCCTGGCGAATGCGCGTATCCTGGTCGCCGCCGTAGAGCTCGCCGGTAATGGCGCGGTCTTCGGCCCCATTCGCCTTCCGGTTGGTGTCCAGCAGGTAGAGCGGTACCCGCCCGACCTGGGCCTTCCAGATCCCGATCTCCACGTTTCGGCCGAGAATCTCGACCACGACCGTGACGTCGCGGTCTTCCGCGTCCTTCACGGGGCGGATGGGCATGGTATAGAAATCGTTCTCAGGATAGGACTCCTGCTGCCAGCCGTCTCGGTTGATGCGCTGCCGGAAGTACCCGTGGCGGTAGAGGAGGCCGACCCCTATGAGAGGAAGCCCCAGGTCCGCGGCGGACTTGAGATGATCCCCCGAAAGCACCCCTAGGCCTCCCGAGTAGATCGGCAGGCACTCATGCAGTCCGTACTCGGCGGAGAAGTAGGCAATGGAGCCGGTGACGGTATCGCCGTGCGTGCGCGCATACCAGGTCTGTGCCCCCAGGTACCGGGAGAGGGTGTCGTGAACCTGTCGCAGCCGATGCATGAAGTGCTCATCCCTGGTGAGGCGCTCCATCCGTCGCGCCGGGACGGCGCCCAGCAGCTTCACCGGGTTGTGCCGGCTCTCCTCCCAGAGATCGGGATCAATGGTTCGGAAGAGCTCCTGGGCCTCGGGGTTCCAGGTCCACCAAAGGTTGTAGGCCAGGTCTTCCGCAGGGCGAAGCGCGTCTGGCAGCCGGGGAATCACGGTGTAGGTCCTCGTGGTAATCATGTCGCCGGCGCGCATCTCCTTTCTGGAACGTCGATCGTGTGGACGAAGCCGCCGTATCATGCCCGCCCCGGTCGCGTTGCGCAAGTCCAGCGGGTCGCCATACTTGCGCGCAGAGCTGCCGATCCGCCGGAGACGATGACCGGCGCCATGCCGCGCCGCAACCGCAGAGAGATCCCATGGCCCCACCGTCGGAGTGCCGCACACGATCGCCCGAATCGCGGGGCCGTCAACCAATGGCGTTCACCCCGATCATCGGCTGGGGAAGAATGCAGGGTCTCGGGTGACGGCGGCCGAGCGGGCGCACCGACGGGTACCCGGATACCGGAAGAGGCGTCTCGTCCTTTGGCCTCTCGATCCCTGCCAGGGTGACATCTTCGTTCACTCCGCGGCCCCCCGCGGCCTCTCCTCTCTCTCCAGGAGCTCCCCGTGCGCCGCGCCTCGGCAAACCTGAACACGCCGTCCGGGGCGCCGAAACGGATCCTTGGCGCCCTCGTGCTCATGGCGGCCGCGGGATTTCACTGGCTGGCGTGGGTCCGTGCCGGATCGGGCAGTCTGAACTGGGGCACCTGGTTCTACCATGGGGCGTGGTGGAGCTACATCGCCGCGTTAAGCGGTGTCCTCTGCCTGGCAGGATGGGACTTGACGGCGGTGTTACGGCGTCTGGTGATCATGCTCCCATGGTCGGTGGTGTGGTGGCTGGCCTTCGATCTCTACGGCCTGAGGCTCCGGAACTGGTACTACGTGATGGTCCCTCCGGCGGCGGGCGCCAGGTGGCTGGGATACTGGACGGCGTTTGCCACGGTCATCCCGCTCACCATGCTCACCCACGAAACGCTGCTCGTGGCGGGCCTCTTTCGCGGGGCGAAGTGGCGACCATTCCGGGTGACGCAGGCGCGACGCAGAGCCCTCACGATGGCGGGCATGGCGTGCTTTGTCTTGCCTCTGGCGCTGCCACGCTGCTTCTATCCGCTCACCTGGCTGTTCGCTCCGGCGCTGATCGAGCCATGGCTGGTCGGGCGGGGCGTGCCCTGTCTTCTGGCCGAGGTATCGGAAGGGCGTCCCGCCACCTTGCTCCGGCTGCTGGTGACTGGCCTGGTTGTCGGTGGTCTATGGGAACTCTTCAACCACGGCGCCTCGGGCCGGTGGATCTACACGGTACCCGGATTGGAAAGGGGCAAGCTGTTCGAGATGCCCGTGCCGGGCTTTCTTGGCTTCCCTCCCTTCGCGGTAGGGACCTATTCGTTCTGGACCTTGACCGCGACCAGACTAGGCATCGCGCCCGGCCTGAGTTCGGAGCGGATGGTGCGTCCTTTGCGGAAGGCTGCCGCCTCTCTGGCTCTGACGCTCCCCTTCTGTCTCGCGGGATTCGCCCTTGTGGATCGGGGCACGGTTCGCTCGCACGCTCCCGTGGCGGGTGATCTGCCTGGGTGGGAGCCGATCATGAGTGCGCGAGGCCGCAGCGCCGAGGAGCTTTGCGCACATGCGGGATCTCCCCACGTCTCTCCCTCGGTCCGCGACCGCTGGTGCCGGTTGCTGAAGATGGCACATCACCGGGGGATGGGTTTGCCACGGGCCATGGAACTTGAGGCTCTCGGGATAGCGACCCCAAGTGAACTGCGGCATCAGGAAGCCCGCCAGTTGCTTCGCCGCTGGCCCGGCGCCAACCCGCCGCGGCCCGAAGAGATCGCGGTGTGGGGGGCGGCCGCACCGGGAGGAAACAGCCGATGAATCGCCTTCCGAACCACGCCGACACGATCGTCATCGGCGCCGGAATCACGGGCCTGTGTCTGGCGCGGTCCCTGGCGACACAGGGCGTATCCGTCGCGTTGCTGGAAGCGGCGGGCGCCCCTGGAGGGCTGCTGGCGCCCAAGCTTCTCAACGGAGTCAGCGTTGACTCCTACTACCACCACATCTTCGTGTCCGACCTGCGAACGCGCCGGTTGCTCGATGGCCTTGATTTGACGCGGGCCCTGGCATGGCGGACGACCTCCGTGTCCCTGCTGGACGAAGCGGGATTCCACCCTCTGACATCCCCGCTGGACATTCTCCGGTTCAAGGAGCTATCCCTGGGGGAGAAGGTGCGGCTGGCCCTCCTCGTCCGTCACGCCCGCTCCATCGAGCCGGCGGGTCTGGACGATGTCCTCGCGAGGAAGTGGGCGGTTTCGCTGGCCGGGCCGGTTGTCTGGGAGCGTTTTCTCCGTCCTCTTGTGGAGGCCAAGTTCGGCGCCGCTGCGCCGCGGGTTTCGGCGGCCTGGCTGGCGGGCCGGATCGGGTGCCGCTCAAACCGCGGCCTGCGCGGCGAGCGGTTGGGCTACCTCACGCCGAGCTTCCACGCCCTCGTCAGCCGCCTGGCCGGCGATCTGGAGCCTGTGCTGTGGTGCAGCGAACCCGTCGAAGGCATCGTCATTGAAGGCGGCCGCGTCACCGCCGTTTCCGCGGGCACCCAGACCGTCACGTGCCGTGATGTGGTGTTCACCGGCGGGGCGAACGCCCTGGCAAAGATACTGGCGGGCATGGATGACCTACTCCCCGACCTGGCATCCCTCGCGTTTCAGGGGATCCTCTGCGGCGTCTTTGCCGTTGACTCCCCGTCAAGAGGGGCCTACTGGACCAATGTGACGGTACCAGGCGCACCCTTCAACATCGTGGTACAGCAGGACCTCCTGGAACCGGTCAAAGGTGGCCGGGGGATTGTCTATGCCTCCCGGTATGTCGACCCGGAGACTGCCCGGGCTGCACACCGCGAGCGGGAGCTCGATGCGATGCAGGAAGGATTGCGCGCGTACTTCGGGATCGACCCCTCCGCCATCTCGGATCGGGAGTTGGCCGTCACTGACGATGCGGGAATCGTGTACGCGACGGGCACCCGTGCCGTGATCGATAGCCTGCGCCCCTCGGTGAGCGGATTCCACGTGGCCGGCATGCTCACATCGTTCCCCGACCGGAGCATCGAGCAGTCGGTGGCCGGTGCGGAGGACCTGGCGCGGGCCCTGGCGGGGGCGTAGTGCCGGCCATTCATCGACGCGCGTTTCCCCTTCTGGCGCTGCTGTGCGCGCCATTCGTGTCGACGGTCCTGCCGCTCCTGGCCAAACCACCTCGTGCCGTCATGACGACGACGTCGCACGCGCCTGATGGTGTGGCAACTTTTAATGCCCAGGGGGTGTGGGGCACGCTTACCATCGGCGGCCGATTCAATTCCGGGACCTCCATGCCAGGCATCCTCTCCTTCACCGTATCGGGCAGGGATTCCTCCGCCGTCTCCGTCCCGATAGATGGGGAACTCGTCACGTACCAGCGTGTCACCGTCGTGTCGCGCCCCCGCGACCTGCGTCTGGTGATCACCTCGGATCGCGGGCACACGGGTCTCAGCCTCGAGAACGTGTCCGTTTCATGGACAGTGCCGCACGGCCTCGGGGGGAGGGTTCTTGATGCGCTCGTCGCGTGGACGCTTCCTCATGGGCTTCCTGGCGTGTGCTATCAGAGCCTGCTCATCCTCGGAATCGCCGCCGCGTGTATGCCCCGTTCGTGGCGTCGGAATCTCGCCGGTCCCTGGGTATGGTGGATCGGGTCCGCCACGCTGGCCGCCCTTTCCCCGGGATCGTTCTCGCCGCTCACACGCCTCATCGCCCCGGGCGGGATCTCGCTGTCGACTCTCGTGCTGTGCGGGGCCGCGGGCGGACTCGTCGCGAGTGTCGCCGGCGGTCGCTGTGCACCTCGCGCCGCAGGCGCGGCACTCCTCTTCTGGGCGGCCGTAGCGCGGCTGACCACGTTTCCTCTCTCCCGCGACTGGAACCCAGGAGACGTTGACGAGATCGTGTACGCGGGCGTGGCGGAAAGCGTGGCAAACGGTCGCGGGTTCATTCTGCCTGATGCCGCCTACAAGGGCAGGACCCATGCCGGGGGGGATCCCGTGCGCGCCTCCTGGTGGGAACATGAGCTTTACCTGGGAGTCGCCCGCAGGGGGGAACCCACCGCGGCCGTCCCGCCACTGTACCCCCTGATGCTTGCCGCATTCACATCGCTCGGATTGCACGATTTCCGCTGGGTGTGCGCCTCCCAGGCGCTGTTCGGACTGATGGCGAGCCTGCTGGCGGGGATTATGGGCCGGCGGATCGGTGGGGTGACTGCGGGCATCGGCGCCATGGCCTTGGGGCTCCTGCACTCCCCGGCAGTGGCGGTGACGGGATTCCTGTTCACCGAATCGCTCTTCGTAGTCCTGCTCATGGCCGCATGCGCGCTCCTCCTGTCGGACCGGCCGGTCCTGCAGATCGTCTCCTGCGCGCTGATCGGCCTGGCCGGTCTCACCCGCCCCGTGGCGCTGGCCACCGCCCCCCTGTGGCCGCTGTATGTGGCGTTCACGAACAAGGGGCGCGCGCGCTGGCTGGCATTGATCGGTTGCGCACTCCTCGGGGTCGTACTGACTCCTTGGGCCGTCCGCAACCACCGCATCTACGGGGAACCTGTGGTGGGTTCCACGTTGGCCGGTAAGGACTTCTTCATGGGCAACAATGATGCCGCCCGACGGTCGGGCTCCCCTCCTTCGTGGGACTGGTTCTCGCTGCCGGCCGGCCACCGCAGGATGCTGCGGCTCGCCGGCTTCGGCCCCAATGATATGACGCTGATGTACAAGTTTCCGGCCGACATTCCATCCGAGACGTCCCGCGATCGGGAACTCAGGCGGAAGGCTGCCGTCTTCGTCCTCGCCTACCCCACGGTGTTCCTGGCCCGCACTGCCCAACGGGTGCGGGAGTTCACCGGCATTGATCCACCTCCCGAACCTTGGGAGCATGTCGGCCAACTGCCGTTTCTCTTCGTGCCCGCACTCTTTTTGGCGACCCTGGCGTTCTGGACGGGACTCACCCGGCAGGGCGCCTTCCTTGCGGCGGTCGCGGTCCTGCTATCCGTTGTCCCGATCATATCGGTCGCCTACTCCCGGTACCGCCTTCCGGTGGATTTCACCCTGTTCCCTCTGGCCGGTGTCGGGCTTGCCGTCGTCCTCTCTCGTATCCGACGCGTGACGAACGCCCATGGTTCGTAAGCCGGCGTTCGGCGTCTTTCTCCTGGCGCTTTTCGTCCGCCTCGCCTTCGTCATCCCCAAAGGGCCGGATCTCATGCGTCCGCTGGAGGATCAGCGCCTGTACCTTCGGATGGGCCGGGCCGTGGCGGAAGGCAAGGGGCTCACGCTCACGGCGCGGGAGTATCACCCTCTCGAAGGCGGCGAATGGAAGCGGCAGGTTTCCGCCCATTGGATCGACCCCTACGATCCCGGCATGGGGGTCGCGGAGGAGGGGAAACAGACCGCGATCATCGAGCCGCTCTACCCTCTCCTCCTGGGGGGAATCCACCGCCTGTACCCGGGCAGCATTCCTTTCATCCGCATCATCCAGGCCGCGCTGGGCGCCCTGACCGCCGTGGCGCTGTTCGCGGCGGGGGCTTCGGTCAATCGCCGCGTGGGGGTGTTGGCAGGGCTCGGGTTCGCCCTGTTTCCCCACGCGATCTACTATGCCGGGATGGTGACCACCGAGACGCTGTTCATCGCGCTTCAAGCCCTTGCCGCGGCAGCATGGGCAGCGTGGCTGACGACACCCGGCCCGGGACGCGCGGCCGTCTTCGGTCTCGCGTGCGGATGTGCGTTCCTGGCGCGCTCCGCGATGCTGCCGCTCTCCGGGTTGGCCCTCGCGGTCGCGGCGATCGCCGACCGCCGGACCGTGCGAATGCTCCCGGTGGTCGTCGCGGGCTTCGCCCTCGCGGTCGCTCCGTGGGTGATCCGCAACGGCGTGGCCATGGGTGAGTATCGACTCATGCCCACCAAGGACGGCCTCAACCTCTGGATGCAGAACCACCCTGCGATACAGCAACTTCAGCTTGAGCGCATCGGGATGCCGATTCCCGAGAGTATGCTCAACACGCTGTCGTGCCGGGAACTTGAGGAGTTCCCCCTCTTCCCCGACTCGATGCCAGAGATTGAGCGCAATAGGGTTCTGAGCGACCGGGCTCAGGCGTACATACGCTGCAACCCGCGGTATTTCGCGTACCTGTGCTGGTTGAGACTGCGCTGGTACCTCAGATTCTCGGGTTCCACGGTCCGGTCCGACGTCGCCGATCTCGTGGGTGGCGCATCGTTCTCCCTTCTGCTCGCCTTGGCCCTGGCCGGCGCCGTCCGCGGGTGGCGGCATCCCATGGTGGCGTTGTCGGTCCTCGGATGGCTGGCCTACCTTGGCATGCACGCACTCTTTCATGGCGGTATCCGCTATCGAATCCCCGCCGACTCCCTGCTGATCATCGCGGCGGCACACGGGGCCGACCAGCTTCTCCGGCTGCTCGGACGGGGCCGTGGCTGACGCCGGCGACTGCTCGCGACGGGATTCGACCGCCGGCACATCCCGATCGGCCGTGGAACTCAATCGGCGGGAGATACTCGCGGGTGATTCCATTCTCATTGCGCTCCCGCCGTGCCCCCTCTGCCCCGGCAGGTCGCCGTGACCGCACGCGCTCATTCCAGGGACTGCCTGGTCTACGAGTACCGCCCGAACACGCTCTATGTGAACCTCACCAACAGATGCACGAATGAGTGCCTGTTCTGCGCCCGAAGCGGGGGGGAGTACCGGCTGGGGTGCTTCGACCTCCGCCTGGCTGCCGAGCATCCCGCCGCCGACTACCTGAGTGCCCTCGAGCCTCGGTTCGCCCGTGCATCCCTGCCGCGTGAGGTCGTGTTCTGCGGGTACGGGGAGCCAACGCTACGGATCGATGCCCTCATCGAGATAGCCGGCTGGGTGAGGAGCCGGGGCGTCCCGGTCAGGCTAAACACCAACGGCCAGGCCGAGCTGATTCATCGCACCGATGTCGTTTCGATGCTGGCGGCATGCGTCGACCGCGTGAACGTGTCATTGAACGCGCCGGATGGTGCGAGTTACCTCCGGGTGTCCAATCCGGTCGCGGGAGAAGAGTCGTGGCGATGGGTGGTGGGCTTCCTGCGCCGGGCGGTTCGCTCCCTGCCCGAGGCGTGGGCCTCGGTCGTTGGTGAGGCGCTGACTGCCGAAGAAGTCTCCGCCGCCCGTGAGCTCGCCGGCTTCTGCGGCACCAGACTGCTGGTGCGGTGATGCGCCCGGCGGGGTATGCCCCCGGAGCGAGTGCTCTGTCCGAAAAACGGGTCGACGCACCCAGGGGGTCGAGGCGTTCATCTTGTGAGGCGCGAGGAGGGCAGCTATCCGTCGTGACATCTCGCCGGCGAACAACACCGCAGGATGAAATGCGTCGGGCCCGCGAAGGCCAGAGTCCTCCCCGAGTGAAACTCTATTCTCCCTCGAAGGGGACCGGCCCCCGTCCCGCCTTCTTCACCGCCTGTTCGCGCTTGTCGGTGAGCATGCGCTCCCTTGACCGCCGGGAGCGTCGGCGCTTCTGACGCCGGATCTTCTCTCGACGCTGCTGCTCCTCGCTGGCTTCCCCCTCGACGATCTGCGCCAGCTTCTCGGCCAGCCTTCGCCGCGCCAGGAACCGGTTGAGTTCCCGGGATCGCGTCTCCTGACAGCGCACCATGAGGCCGCTAGGCCGGTGAACGAGCATGACGCACACCGATGTCTTGTTGATCTTCTGCCCGCCCGGGCCGGACCCGCGGACAAAAGTCTCCTCGACATCCTCTTCGCGGATGCCCAGGCGAGCCATCCTCGCCTCCAGTTCTTGCCTCTTGGCCGGGGTCACCACGCTGAACACGAAAGCAGCCTCCTCACCGCGGTCCCCGGCTGAGGCGCCCCGCACGGAGCCCGTCGCGGAGGCCGCGATCCCCGTGCGCAGCCCCACGAGTGAAAGATCCGCCGACGGGGCGAACGCCCTGGATGGGACGGTGGTCCATTTCCGTTGCGATCATGATGCTGCGCTATGAGGCGAACTGCTCCCGGGCAATCCGCGCGATGGACGTTCCGATGCTGATGGAAGCAGTCGCGGCTGGGGACGGCGCGTTCAGGACGTGCACCATGCGATGCGCCTGCACGATTCTGAAGTCGTCAAGAAGGAAGCCGGCCGGGTCCAGCGCCTGCGCGCGAACGCCCGCGCCGCCCGGGCGCACGTCGCTCTCGCGCAGTTCCGGCACCAGCCGCTGCAAAGCGTGGACGAATGCGCGCCGCGAAAGCGATCGATAGGCTTCTCCCAACCCCATCCGCCAGTGGCGCGCGGCCATGCGCCAGAATCCTCCGAACGAGAGGAGTTCGAGGCTGTCGGACACAGAAATGTCCGATTTCCGGTACCCCTCGCGCTTCATGGCCAGCACGGCGTTGGGCCCGGCCTCGATTTCTCCGCCGGTCATCCGCGTGAAGTGAACGCCTAAGAACGGGAAACGCGGATCGGATACAGGGTAGATCAGGTTGCGCACCAGGTGGCGCCGTTGGGCAGTCAGCGTGTAGTACTCCCCTCGAAAGGGCACGATGGCAATCCCCGGATCGACGCCGCACATGCGGGCGACCCGGTCGGAGTAGAGGCCGGCACAGTTGACGAGGTTCTTGCACCGAACGACTCCGGTGCGGGTCTCCAGCACCAGCTCGGCGCCGTCGCGCCGGCACCCGACGACACGGGAAGAAAGCCTGACCTCGCCGCCGGAACATTCCACCTGCGCGGCGAATGCCCTGGTGACATGGGCGAAATCGACGATTCCGGTCTCCGGGACGACCAGGGCCGCGGTCCCCGAGGCATACGGTTCATACTCCCTGATCTGCTCCGCGGAGATACGGGCAATCCCCTTCAGGCCATTGGCAATGCCCCGCTTCAGCAAATCGTCCAGCCTCGGGAGTCCCCGCTGCCCGGTTGCCACCACCAGCTTGCCGCATCGCTCGTGGGGCACACCGTGCATGGCGCAGAACCTGAGAAGTGCCTCCCGGCCCTCCCGGCAATTGGAGGCTTTCAGTGAGCCCGGCGCGTAGTAGAGACCTGAGTGGATCACCCCACTGTTGTTGCCGGTCTGATGCGCGGCCAGGCGGTCTTCGGCCTCCAGGACAACGACGCGGGAGCCGGGTGGATCCAATAGCGCCATGGCCGTCGCCATGCCGACGATGCCGCCCCCGATCACTGCGACGTGGTAGGTCGTCAAGGAAAGCCTCCGGCAAAGGTCGAACAGCGGATGACCGCCACAAGATCGGGCGCCGTGGCCCGTGCGCCAACAAGTCGTGTCTCTTCTCGACGGCGACAGGTCCGCGCCTTACTTGCTCGGAGTCGGCATCATTTCCGACAGGGAGGGTAGGGAAGGAAGGCGTCATGTCGTCCAACCGGAAGGCGTATGCCTACGGAATCTCTGCCGTGCTGCTCTGGTCGACGGCGGCCTCCGCATTCAAGCTCTCGCTGCGCCTCCTCACGCCGCTGGAGCTGCAATTCTCCGCGGTGGCGGTCGCGGTGGTATTCCTTGCCTTTCGCGCCGCCGCGGTCGGCGCCCTTCGGACCATGATCCCCGCGACGCCTGGCGATGCCGTGCGTTCCGCCGTCCTGGGCGCGCTGAATCCCTTCGGGTACTACTGGATTCTCCTGGCGGCCTACGACCGGCTCCCCGCCCAGGAGGCGTTGGTCCTCAACTACCTCTGGCCCGTGGTGCTGGCGGTGCTGGCGGTTCCGTTCCTTGGTCATTCGCTGAGCGGTCGAAGCCTGGCCGCTCTGGGGGTGAGCTTCACGGGCGTGATCGTCATCGGCACCAGGGGAAACCTGGCAACCCTCCGGTTCTCCGATCCGGTCGGCGTGGCTCTGGCCGCGGGATCTTCCTTGGTCTGGGCGGTCTACTGGATCATCAATGTTCGTGACCCGCGCGACGGCGCCACAAAACTCCTGCAGAGCTTCTTGTTCGGCCTCCTCTATCTCGCCATTCCCATGGTCGGGGCGGGCGCCCCCCATGCCATTCCGTGGAGGGGAGCGGCGGGGGCCACGTACGTCGGTCTATTCGAAATGGGCGTCACATTCAGTCTCTGGCTCGCGGCGTTGCGCCTGGTGGATCGTACGGCACGCATCAGCAACCTCGTCTTCCTCTCTCCGTTCATCTCACTGATCCTCGTTCGCCTGGTGCTCGCGGAGCCCATCGTCCCTACGACGATAGGCGGTCTCCTCCTCATTCTGAGCGGAATCGCGCTACAGGCCACGAGCAGCCGGCGGCCGGCGGGGGCGCAACGGGCTCGCTGACCGGAAGCGGACGCGTTCGTTCGAACTCGGACAGCGATTCGCGCCTGAGTCTTCCCGCGGTCCGCCCAAGCCCTTTCATGGCCATGCGAGGTTTGTTACTGGACAAGGGCGCCCCCCTCCCGCGCCCGGACTGTGGCCTTCCGACATGCCGGGCACACCGTATGCTGAATTCACCGACACCCTGCCACACGGGCGGGCCCTTCTCCCTGAATTGCGGCCGATCGTCCTGTCCGTGTGGTGTGAGTGGGAAGGCCCGCCCGTCGGCGGGAGGTGAATGGCCCGACCTGGAGGTGAACCCATGGTCAGAACGGTTCTCGCTTTGGTGATGTGTGGTGCGCTGCTCTCGACTGCGCATGCGGGCACCACCGGCAAACTCATGGGAAAAGTGCTCGACACCGACACCGGCGAAGCGCTTCCCTACGCCAACGTGATGGTGCGGGGCACGCAGCTTGGCGCCGCCGCCAACGAGACGGGTGACTACTACATCATCAATGTTCCCGTTGGAGAGTACGTGCTTATCGGCACCATGATGGGTTACCACGACCTTGAGATGCAGGGGGTGTGGGTCTCTGCTGACCTCACCACCCACATGGACCTGAAGATGACGCAGAAGGTGTTGGAGACGGCGCAGGTCATCGAGGTGATCGTCGAGCGGCCCATGGTGGACCGGGGCATCACCGCCAGCACCAAAATCGTGGACGGCGATGTCATCGAGTCCATGCCGGTCTCGGATTTCACGCAGGTAATCGCCACTCAGGCGGGGGTGGTTCAGACCGGAGGCCAGCGCTCCGGCGGCATGCATGTGCGGGGAGGCCGCTCTACCGAGATCACCTTCGTGGTTGACGGCGTGAACACCACCGACCCGGTCACCATGACCAGGGGCATCACAATCGACAACAACGCCATCGCGGAAATGACCGTGGTGGCGGGGGGCTTCAACGCCGAGTATGGGGAGGCCATGTCCGGCGTGGTCAACATCGTGACCAAGGAGGGGGGCGAGGATATCCACGGGGGCCTCGAGTACTACACCGACGACTTCCTCGGCACCGACTACGACTATGGCACCAATGATGCCAACTTCAACCTGGGCGGGCCCATTCCTTTCCTCGGCAGCCGCGCGACGTTCTTCGCGTCGGGCGCCACGCGGAACACCGATGACCGCGCGCCGAGCATCTTGCCCAAACCCAACAACGACCGCCATCAGAAGAGCGGCGCGGGGAAACTCCGCTTCGCGCTGTCCCCGACGGTCAAGCTCGTCCTTTCGGGCAACGCTTCGGAAACCGAGACGCACATCTACAACCATCAGCGGGCCCGGGGTAACTGGATGAAGGATCAGTTCTTCCAGCGCAACGGGAACAGCCAGCTCGGCGCGACGCTGACCCATTCGATCGGGGCAAGCACGTTCTACACCGTGAACCTCGCGCGCTTCAACACCTACATGAAGTACTCCACGCAGGATGGTGCCCACTACACGGACTTCCAGGTCATCGGCCTTGGTCTCCCCTGGGTCGGCGAGGCTGCGGACTCCGTCCAGTATGCCGACGGGGGCTGGGCCTGGTACGACGTTGAGAACCAGCGTTGGTACGGCGAAGATGGAACCGGCAATCCGATCACGGAGGAGGAAGTCTGGATCCGTTACTACGAGCGCCAGCTCGACGGGGATGGGAACCCGTGGCTGACCAGGGACGAGAATGGCAACCTCATCTGGGGGACCCTTGCCTATCAACGAGAAGCGTTGAACCGGCGGTGGTTCGACACGGGCAACTGGGACTATGACGCCGACTCAACGGGGGTCGTGTACACTCCCTTCGATGCCGATGCGTACCTGGCCGAGGTCGAGGCGAGCCCCCAACACCGGAGCGACCTGTATCGCGGGGACATCCATGGCTGGTATCAGGCCGACCAGGACGAGTTCAACGACTTCTTCTACGACTTCCCCCCATGGTGGCATGATCGCAACACGACCCACTACACCGCGGACTTCGCGCTGGTGCACCAGCTCGGCCAGCACAACCAGGTCAAAACCGGTGCATTCTTGAGGAAGAGCACGCTGGAGCTCAAGGACCTGCAGTTCTACAATGACAATCCCTACACCGATCACTACAGACTCAAGCCCACCAATGCGGCGGCCTATCTCCAGGACAAGATCGAATACGAAGACCTGACCCTGAACGCCGGGCTCAGATGGGACTACTTCAACCCCGCGGCTCGCCACTTCGTCGACATGGAAAGCCTGGACTACGGCACCCAGGAAGCCGACTCCAAGCAGCAGTGGAGCCCGCGGCTGGGCTTGTCTTTCGCGGTGAGCGACAGAAGCATCCTGTATGCGTCCTATGGGCACTTCTTCCAGCCGGTGGAGCTGGGCGAGCTCTATCAGGGTCTCAACGCGGATGTGACGTCGGGACTGCCCCTCCTGGGCAACCCGGATCTCCCCTCGGAGAAAACCGTTGCCTACGAGGTGGGCATCCGTCACTCCTTCGACCCCAACCTGGCCGGAGAGGTGACGGCCTACTACAAGGATGTGGAGAACCTCCTGGCGACCAGGGAGATCATCGCCACCCTCCAGGACAACCCGGTCAACTACACGATCTTCCTCATTGAGGACTTCGCGGTGGTGAAGGGCGTGGACCTCACGCTCACCAAGCGGGCTACGGAGTCCCTCTCCGGCTCGGTGAGCTACTCCTACCTCGATGCCAAGGGGTCGGGGAGCTCGGCGCGGGAGTTCTACTATCTCTTCCAGGACACCGAGACGCCGCTCGTCCGCCGGGAGTACCCGCTTGAGTTCGACGTGACCCACACGTTCCGCGCCAACCTGAATTTCTTCATGCCGCCCGGATTCGGTCCATCGATCGTGGGTCTGCGGCCCCTGGCGGACATGAACACCAACCTTCAGTTCAACGTTGCCAGCGGCGCGCCGTATACGCCCACCGACTCGCGGGGCAATCCGGGAGAGGTCGGGTCACGCCGGCTGCCGTCGAACACGCGGACGGACCTCCGCGTCGACAAAAACCTCGCGGTCGGCCGGCTCCAATTCGGCCTCTTCGCCGACGTGCGTAACCTCTTCGACAGGGTGAACATCGTGGATGCCTACTCCAGGACCGGCAGGCCCGACGATGACGGCAATCCCCCGACCAGGGAGAGCTACGCCAGCGAGGAGCAGTACCGTCGGGCCATCGAGAACTGGCGTGCGTACTGCAAGGATCCTGACAACTACGGCACGCCGCGGACGATCACCGTGGGCGCAACGCTGAGCTTCTGACCGTGGACGCCAGACGAAACGCGACGCAAGGAGGATTGACCATGCGAAGACTGACCTGGATGGCGGTGATCGGGGCCATTACACTTCTGGGGGCGCCCCGCGTCGAGGCAGCGCGGAATCGGATGTCCTGCCCGGCGCTGCCCCCCCGGCCCCAGTACACACCCGCCACTCCTGACGCGACGTACCCCGCACGGGTAACGTGGGCGGGAGTGGGGCAGCTACGGTCCTACACGGTCACCAATGTGGGCCTCTTGGGGCTGTATGAGCCGCCCATCGGATGGGACGGCTACGACGGTACCTGGCCTGACAACGTGACCAACTGGAACGGATACTGCTGCGAATGGCCGGCGGGATCGCGACAGTACTACAACTTCACCAGCGCGCTGTGGGTGGGGGGGATCGTCCCCCGCGTCGTGGGGTCTGACACGGCGTACACGCCGCTGGTGACCACCGGCGCCTGGGAGCCCGACTGCCAGGCCGTGAGCCCGCTGTGGACCAGCAACCAGCTCATCGAACCTGCGGTGGACGGGCGCCCTCTGTTCACGCAACCGGGCGAGGATCCGGCGGCGGGACAGCTCGCGTGGGGCGATTCCGCCAGCTTCCCGGACTATCTCTACTATGCGCAGACCGACACGGCCTCCATCAATCCGAGGCGACGGGCGGCGTTCGGCACCAACGCCTATGATCTCGCCCCCACGGACTTCGTGTCACAGATGGACACCTACTGCGCATTCGGCGACTACGAGCCTGATCAGGGTCGGTTTCTCTTCCCGTCCGACGGCTATGACGTAGACCCGTTGGGCATACGGCTGGAGCAGCGGACCTATTCCTGGGGCTACGGCTTTGCCGCGAACTACATCTACGTTGACTACAAGATCACCAACATGAACCCGTACCCCATCGACAGCGTCTATGTGGGCTACTTCATGGACAACGACGTGGGATCCGGCGACATCAATGTGGAAGGTGTGGGCGGAAATGACGACCTGATCGGGTTCGATGTCGGGCTCAACCTCGGCTACAGCTACGACTCGGACTTCAACGAACCCGGCTGGAGCACCAATGCCGGGTACATCGGCATCGTCCTCTGCGACACTCCCCGGAACCCGGGCGCGGCCGCGCCGCTGGGTCTCACCGCCTTCTCCACCTGGGATCGCGAGGGACCCGAAGGGGATGTCGACCTCGATGATCGGGATGCGCTCAAGTATGCGCAACTGAGGGGTACCAATATCCCCGCCGATCCCGACCCCAGGGTCTTCGAGACCTTCGAGGAACCGCAGGACGTCCGCCACCTCAGCGGCTCAGGACCCTATGTTCGCCTGCAGCCCGGCGAGACCATCAACGTCACCTGTGCCATCGTCATGGGCCAGAGCCTGGACGATCTGAAGGAAAACACCCGCCGCGCGGTGCAGCAGTTTGAGATGGGGTTTCTCGGAACGGCGCCGCCGCCCGCCCCGCGGGTCGTCGCCACGCCCCAGGACCGCCGCGTCTACTTGAGCTGGGATGACTCGCCTGAACAGGCGGTTGACTTCATCACCGGTGAACGCGACTTCGAGGGCTACCGCGTCTACCGCAGCCGGACCGGCGTCGAAGGTTCCTGGCAGCTTCTGGCCGACTACGACGCTGCCGACAGCCGTACGCCGAAAGCCGTGACCATGAGCTACGCCCGAGGCGCCAGCGAGCTGCAGTTCGGTTTCGTGGGCTTCTGGGGCACCGGTCCCGATACCCTGTCGTTCACCGGCAGCGAGTACGTGCTGGAGTTCCAGAGCGACTCAACGTTCACCGTGTTCAACGTCGACCAGCAGACCCTCTACGACTACAATGAGGAAGCCCGGGACATCTACTCCGGAGACTTCTGCGTTGTCGACGCAGCGAATGACGCTATCGTCTACCCCCAACCCGATCCTGCCAATCCCTACCACGGCAAATGGGTAGACGGGGCCCGCATCTACGTTGACGGGTGCTACGTCCAGATCTCGTCCGGCGAACTTGACCCGGAGGACCCTCCCGGCACGACCTACGTCCCGCTCCAGGGAGATCTCTTCGCGGTGGCGGGATTCGGCTGGGAGGAAGTGGGCGAGCAGACCGGCCTGTTCTACTCCTATCTGGACGATGAGCTGATCAATGGGCTGACCTACTACTACGCCGTCACGTCATACGATCGGGGCGAGCCCTCACAGGACATCGAGCCTCTGGAATCCAGCATCACCCAGGCACGAGTCCGGGTGGTGCCGCGGTCCCGCGCCGCCGATCGGATGAATCCGGATGCCCGGTGGAGCAGGGTGTCGCCCGCCATCGGCACGGGGGAGATCTACCTCGCCGTGCAGCAGCCCTCGGCGCTCACGGGCCATACGTACCGGCTCGAATGCCTGGGGGAGGCCGGCCAGCCTTCGTGGGAGTGGGTGCTCCGCGATGTCGACACTCCCCGGGTGGTAAGCGACACCATGGCCATCCTGCGGTACGACTTCAGCGACGCGACGCAGGTCGAGGAGATCAGAGTGCCCGAGGATCTTGCCGACACCCCGTTGGTCGACGGTC
>JALOPK010000462.1 GCA_025453925.1 Candidatus Eiseniibacteriota bacterium
CTCCTCTACCGCTACAATCGAAGCATGGTCCAGCCAGCACCAGTGCCGCCGAGACGTCCTTCTGCCCAAAGCCTCCGGCGGCTCGCGACTCCCCACAGGCCCTAGGTCACATGCTGAAAGCGCGCACGATTTCCTGCCTGCTGGCCATAGCGCTGGTGTGGTGGGTCCTCCCGCCCGAAGCGGCGGCATGTGTGGTCATCAGGCAGCCGGGACGGCTGGTGTTCCACGGTGCTGCGGGCGTTTACCTTGCCAAGGCTCAATCCTCCGATTCGTTCGAGGTGCTGCGCACGCTCGTCGGCCCCAGCGCCAGCTTCATCGCCGCGCCCGCCATCGAGAAGGAAGCTCTCTCCGAATGCACGCTCCAGGTGCTTCCCTTTCAAGACGAGGAGTACGTCGTGATCGGCTACTGCACGCCCGTCCGGATCGGGCCGGGGCGTCTCCTGTTCCCCTGTGACGCCAGCGCGTGGCTGGCTGAGGAGTCCCCGGACTACCTGGCCTACCTCGAACACCGGCGGCGCTTCGGGCGTGAGGAGCTCGCCCGACAGCTCCGCAACTGGCGTGACGGTGGCGTCGATCTCAAGGCGATGGCGGACTGGCTGACCACGACCGCGGAGGTTGCGGACTTCACCGATTGGAGCACGCCGACCTACCGGGATGGAGAGTCGATCACAAGCCAGATCCTCAACATGTCGATCGCGCTGTTCGAGGCGCTTGCGAGGTGCCCGGAGAGCACGGCCGAGGTGCAACTCAGCTTCCGGCGAGAGTGCCTCCCCGGGGTCCTGGCCCTCCTTGCAAGCTCCATCAAGGACCCGGACGACCCTGCCGCCGAGGCCGTGTTGGACCGGGTCGACAAGGCTCTCTCGGCTGCCTTCAACCTGGCTGATTCCTGTATGCCCAGAGATAACCCGAGCCCGGTCCCGGGGCATGCGGCACCTCCGAGCCCGCCGGCCGCGAGTCCCACCCCAGCGCGGTTGTCGCCGTAGTCGACGGCGATGATGGTATTGAGGTGCAGTAGTCGATCCGGCGGTCCACGTCTCGATCGCCTTCGCACTGAAGCGTCACAGTTCCTTTGACATTTCCCTCCCCTGCAGCTCACGGGCGTTGAAGATCTGCTGCAGGTACCCTGAGATGGCCTGCGTCGCCGGGCCGACCAGCTCCGCCATGCGGTCGAGGGCCAGCCGGAGCGTCTCGTTCCCGAAGCTGAACCCGATCGTGGCCATCCCCTCTCACCGCAGGGTGGGCGCGGACCCCCGGGCCGCGCTTCGGCGCCCTACAATCCCACTGCCATGACCGACCACCCCGACTGGGAGACCCTCCTCCACTTCGGCTGCGAAGGCGCCGGCATGACGGTCCAGGGACGCCGGCGCCCCGACGGCGCCTGGGAGCTGCAGCTCGCGTCCGACAGCATGACCTTCGACGCGAACGACGACGAGGCGTGGACCAGCACCACCCGCCCGATCGCCTCCCTGGCCGAGGCTTTCGAGGGCTGCCGCGACTGCTTCGGGGCCATGGTCCCCGTGGAGCCCGTCCACGAGGCCTTCCGCGCCGAGATGCGCGCGGTCATCGAGCAGCTCGCGCCGCGCACCGGGGGGCCCGCCTACGAGCTCTGGGTCGATCGGAATTACCAGCGGTGGCTGGATGCTTGCTAGCCCGCGGGCTCGGACGGCACGGCGTAGCCGGGGGGCCTGCGGGGTCAGCCATGCACCTATTGGTCGAGACGATACTTGATCTCGATGCTGCCAGCTTGGTCTCGTGGGGAACGGACCACTTGGCGTAGTGACCCATGGCTTCTCAGATTCTTCACCGTCTCCATGACACGCCAGGCGGGACTACACTTGTGTGGGTGAACCAGTTGAGCGGGCCATCGTACATCATCGACACCCGCGTCCGCCTCGCGGCGTTCCGGTGGCTTTCGGAACAGACGGCGATCCACGGTGACGTGCTGTCGTGGAGTCTCCTCCTGCAGGGCTTCGAGCTCGACGGGCTGCGGGTGCCCCTCCTGAGCCAACAGGGGATCTTTAAGCCCCAGGTCCTCCCAAACGCCCCGCTCACGATTCGTACCTCCGCAGCAGGCCCCTACGACGATCACTTTGGCCCAGATGACCTCCTCCTCTATTCGTACCGGGGCACCGATCCGCGTCACCCCGAGAATGAGGGCTTGCGCCGGGCGATGCGAGACCGTCTCCCGCTTATCTACCTGCACGGTGTGGTCAAGAGTCGCTACCTCGCGGTGTGGCCGGTCTTCGTTGTAGATGACGACCCTGGAGGACTGAGGTTCATCGTAGCCGCAGATGAACCGGCTGCACTGAGAGGTCTCCGAGCATTCCCAGACCAATCCCAGGTGTGCGAGTCCGAAGACGCCGTTCTACGCCGCCGGTACGCGACAAGGGACGTCCGTCAGCGGCTCCACCAGCGCGGCTTTCGGGAGCGGGTCCTGGCCGCGTACCAGGAGAGTTGCGCCATCTGTCATCTTCGACATCTTGAGTTGCTCGATGCGGCCCACATCGTCCCCGACACCGAACCGGAAGGCGAGCCCATCGTCCCGAATGGGCTGTCCCTCTGCCGGCTGCATCACGGAGCATTCGACGCCTACCTCCTCACCGTCCGTCCCGACTACACGGTGGAGGTTCGGAAGTCAGTCCTGGAGGAGAGCGACGGTCCCATGCTGCGGCATGGTCTCCAGGGGATCCACAACCAGATCGCCTTGCCGCGCTCTCGAAAGCTGCGACCCAACCCCGAGCTGCTCGACCGCCGCTACCTGCGATTTCGCAAGGCTGGATGAGGAGGCAAGGTGCGGCTCTACGTTGGCGTCACCGATTACGACTGGTTCTCACTCTTGGCCTCCATCCCCGGGATCGACGAGGTGAACTTCTGGCAGCCCAGTGGGACCGGCGGTTTCAGGGCTCTCTCCCCGGGTGAGCTGTTCCTCTTCAAGCTCCATAGTCCAAACAACTTCGTGGTGGGTGGAGGGGTATTCGCCTACAGGAGCCTCCTCCCGACCAGCCTTGCCTGGGCAGCGTTCGAGAGGAAGAACGGTGCCAACTCCCTCAACGAAATGCGACGCAGGATTGAGCGCTACCGTCGGCAGTCGATCAGCCGCTTCGAAGACTACGCGGTTGGCTGCATTCTCCTCGAGCAGCCCTTCTTCTTCCCCAGGGACTTGTGGATCCCAGTGCCGTCCGACTGGGCCAGCAACATCGTACGCGGCAAGGGATACGACACCAGCACGGATGTCGGTTTGGAGCTTTGGAGGTCGGTGAACGATCGTCTGCCGTTGCTGCCATCGTCGGCGGTCGCCGTCCGGGAGGCCGTTGCCGAACGATACGGCCCCCCGGCCACGATCCGGCCACGACTGGGGCAAGGCAGCTTCAGGATCCTGGTCACCGACGCGTATGGTCGCCGCTGCGCTGTGACCCGGGAGCGGACGCTCCCTGTGCTGCAAGCGGCCCACGTGAAACCCTACGCTGCGGGCGGCGAGCACGACGTTCGCAATGGCCTCCTGCTGCGAAGCGACTTGCACGTGCTGTTCGATCAGGGGTACCTGACAGTCACACCAGACCTTCATCTCGAGGTCAGTCGGAGAATCCGCGAGGAGTTCGAGAACGGTCGGGACTACTACGCTCTCCATGGCCGCGATATCGCTCGACCCCTGCCCCACTTCGAGTCTCCAGACCCAGAGCTCCTCCGGTGGCACGCAGACACCGTCTATCGGGGATAGCCGGGCGCCCCGGTTGGGCATCGATTCACGGGATT
>JALOPK010000463.1 GCA_025453925.1 Candidatus Eiseniibacteriota bacterium
CCGACGATGCCGACTATCTCCGCCAGCTCGCCTCGATGGAAGACGAACATGCCCGATCGTTCATCGAGATGCGATCCCGGCTGATGCCCAGGGAGCAAGCCGGCACCGCCATGGATCCCCACGATCAGAATGCGTGGTATCTCGCGGCCATGGCCGACGCTCATGGCGGCGAGGGTGCCCCGTCCGCCGCCGCCGCTCTCACCGGCGACGAGACGATTCAGGAGATCCTTGCGCAGGCCATCGAGCTCGAGAAGCACTCCATTCTCTACTACATCGGGATTCTGGACATGGTGCCCGCGGACTACGGAAGAGACAAGGTCCATCGGATCATCCGGGAGGAGAAGGACCACTTCGTGACATTGAAGAAGAAGCTCGGGTCTCTGAAGCCCTGAAGGCCCGCTGGCAGGATGGGCATGCCCGGGGCCGGGCCTTCACCGACTGGGCGGATCGCCTGACTTCGCCCGCGGAAGGGGTTCGGGCGCCAGCGTGACCTCAAAGGAACGCATTGCCAGTTCACGGGCCAGCACCGCGCGGATCTCTGACCGCTCCTCGGCACCACGGCACACCAGTTGCGCACAGCCGTCGCCTTGGGAACCGACGCCCTTCCCTCCATGGGTAAGATCCCGAAGCGGGGGGTAGGCCAGTACTCGATGGAGCAGGGGTGATCGGAGCTGATCGGGGCACGCCGGCGCGACGAGCCGGTCAAACACCTCCTGCGCGGTCGTCATGAGGTATCCCAGAGCGGGAGCGTTTCCCTCCGTGAGGGCGGCCGCGGCGGAGTGGGCGATGTCGCGGTTCAAGGGGCCGAGCGCGTTCCGCACGCCGGAGGCGGTGTCGTCGGATCGGTCGCGAAAGCAGTCATTGAGGTCGCTGAGTATCCTGATGGTGTCCTTCTCGCCGCCGAGATCCACGACGAGGAGATGGTAGACCCCGCCCAACGCGAGTGGTTCGACCTGCATGCGGTCACCGTCGAACACCAGAGAACTCACCGTCTGCCCATACGCGCACACCTGGTCCATGCGGCCGCAGCGCGAAGGTGTCATCTTCTCGCCCCGATAGGCGAGTTCCATCTCGTCGGGGATGGCGAGGTCGAGCCCATAGACCTGGTTGAAGGCGCGGGCGACTGTCACGCAGACGGCGGCGGATGATGAGAGACCCTTTCGCATGGGGAGATCCATGGCTCTGCAGGTCAGATTGAGACCGCCCACGGCGCGTGCCTGAAGCACCGCCAGCGCCGTGCCGGCGGCATAGCTCCAGAACCCGCCTTCCCTTGCGACCGCGGCCAGCGTCGCTGCGGTGAAATCAACATCGAGAATCGCGGGCGCATTCTCGTTCTCGGCGGGTGCGCGGGCGCGGAACCTGCCCGGGCACGGCGAGGCCGTGCTGAGGATGCCCTGATCCGTTCCCGCGGTGATGCAGTGCCCCGGCACGATCTCGGGCCACACCGACCGGTAGCCGCCTGCCCAGTCGGCATGCTCGCCGAAGAGACACAGGCGGCCGGGGACAAAGATCTCGATCAACCGACGGATCGCTCCGGCGGTGCGACTCCCTCGCGCACACGCGTCAGAAGTGCACCTCCCGCCAGAAACAGGATCGCGACAGACGCGATACTGACCCGCGAGGCAGTGGAGCTGGATGAGCCCAAAGCCCGAACCGTGAAGGCAACGCTTCCCATGAGTGCCGGCCCGATCACCGCCGCGAACTTGCCCACCATGTTGTAGAAACCGAAGAACTCGGCGGGCCGGTCCTGCGGGATAATGCCCGCGTAGAACGAACGGCTCAGCGCCTGCACTCCGCCCTGCACCACGCCGATGAGCCCGGCGAGAATGAAGAACTCCCGTTCATCCCGGATGAAGGCGCCCCAGCCACAGACCACGAGGTAGACCGCCAATCCGAGGAAGATGGCGCGCCGTGCGCCGATCCGGCGACCCAGGTGGCCGAAGAGGAGGGCGCAGGGAAATCCTACGAACTGGGTGACCAGCAATGCGAGGATCAGATCCGACGAGTCGAACCCAAGGGAGATGCCGTAGTCAACGGCCATGCGCACGATGGTGTCCACGCCGTCGACATAGAGCCAGTAGGCCAGGAGGAACAGTCCAATGTGGCGCAACTGACGGATTCGACGGAAGGTGCCTGCCAGCTCCGCCATGCCGAGCCGGAGCATGGCACGCGGCGATACCGTCTCACCCTTCGCCTCCTTGACAAGAACGACCAGCGGCAGCGTGAACACACCCCACCACACCGCCACCGAGAGAAACGACGCGCGCACCGCGGTGCCGGCGTCAGACAACCCGAACAGCGACGGTTGGCGAACCATCAGCACGTTCACCGCGAACAGCACGCCGCCACCCAGGTACCCCAGGGCATACCCAAGCGCTGAGACGACATCCTTGCTGCGGTCGCCCGTGACCCCGGGGAGAAGCGAATCGTAGAACACATTGGCCGCCGCAAAACCGATCGCCGCGATGACGTAGAGGGCCGCGGCCGCCCGCCATTCACCCTGGGGAGCCAATGCCAGACAGGCAGTCATCACCACGCCCAGGCCCGCAAATCCGACGAGGAACCGTTTCCGCATGTTTCCCTTGTCGGCCACGGCCCCCAGGAGCGGCGCCGACATCGCCACCAACAGCCCGGCCAGCGAGTTGGCGATGCCCAGACGCGCGGTGGAGACCACCGCCTCGGTGCCTGCAGACCAG
>JALOPK010000464.1 GCA_025453925.1 Candidatus Eiseniibacteriota bacterium
CATGGCATCCGCCGGTCCTCCTTTCGACCGGCCTAGTCTACCTCCTTCCGTTACCCATGTATTGAACCAAATCTGTTACCTATGTAGTGAACCTGGACCCAACTCTCAGCGCGCAACGCTGCAGGTCCGAAGCCTCCTTCGCCCGCACCGAATCCTGCCTCTACGAATCCGCCGCGGAGCTGTTGGCTCGGATCCAGGCCGAGTGGTCTGTCGCCGGGTCCCACGGTCAAGAAACGACCCTTCGACGCGTCGGCCGTGCTGAGATCCTCGAAGATCCCAGACCGGCAATCCGACCCGATGCGGTGCTGTGCGATCATGAAAGCCGGCGGTCGAGTGCCAGAGGAAACAAGAAGATCGGAATGGGTTTACCTACAAGATGGACGCGGGATTCCGTGCCGTGATGAGTGTGATGGGAGTGCTACGAGCAGGCCATTGCCTCGAAGGGAGGGGACTCACGTGAAAACTGCGTGGACAGTCGCGTGTGTCGCGGGTGTTGCTGGTGTGATAGCTGGGGTGTCCCACGCCGATGATCTGGGCACGAGGAAACGGGTGTCGTACCCCGACCCCGTGCCCGAGGAGATACTGGCGGGGCGGATCGCGTGCGATGCCGGTGGAGGCCTCTACGTTCCCATCGAGGTGCACTGTGATCGGGTGGTCTTTCGAGACAGCACCTCCACCGTTGTCGCTTCGCTACCGAGGGGTAAGGGAAGCAATGTCAACCTCTCACCGCAGGGAGACTACGCGTCCATCGTGACGCTTGATCCGGCGCCGGACAAAGAGGCGCTTGGTACGTGTGTGGCAGCAATGTATGATCGCCGGGGCACGGTGCTCTGGAGCATCACGAGGTCGGTGGAGCTTGATGGAGCCCTGCCGTGGCCGCGGCCTTTCGGCACCGATGGTGCTTCGTTGGACCTCTCGGAGGGCCTGCAGGCCGCCATCGTGCGAGACTCTCACGGTTCGATCATTCGGACGATGGAGCTCATCCCTCAGGCTATGCACGATGACGAGTCTGGCGCGGCCATCGCGTTTTCCGAGGACGGCGATTGCCTGGCAGTCTTGGCGAATGCAGACGCTCCCATCGCCTACGGGGCACCGGGGCCGGGCGGCGCCGGGAACCCCGGGCCCGCACACAAAGGATGGCCTCAACTGGCGCTGCTGGATCGCACGGGTCACGAGTTGTGGCGGCGCCCGCTAGAAGAGCTTGGGATAGGCCTCAAGGTCGACGTTTCCAAGAGCGGGGCTCTTGTTATCGCGGGATGCGCCTCACTGGATGAGCAGCGAGGCATCGTGGACTCCGGGATCTACGTGTTCGCCCGAGACGGGTCGCTCATCGGGAAGTACGCCATTCATACCCCTGGCGGCATTTGGAGTCCCCAGTTCGCCGTCTCTGCTGACGAACAGCGTATTGCCCTCGCCAATCTTGGTCGCGTGATGGTTCTCGATTCGAGAACGGGCAATGTCGTGTGGGACCAGCCGCTTTCGTCATCCTCGACCGCCGAAGGCATACAGGCGATCGAGGATGTGAAGTTCCTCGGCCAAGGCTACAGTCTCGCCGTCGCCAGGACGACACAGGTGAAGCACGATGCGTATCGTCGCATCGACCTCATCTTCGTTGACGAATCGGGGCGAGTTGTCCGCGAGGCGGACTCGTGCGGCACGATGCACCTCCGCGGTGATGTGGTCGTCACCGCGACGCCATCCGGAGACAGAGCGGGCGTTCTGACCGCCCAGGGTCTCGTGGTGGTAGAGCGATAAACCGTGCCGCAGCGAAGGCGGGGGGTGATCGTACGGTCTAGGGGTCGGTCTAGTAGAGTGGCAACCCCGGCGCCATACCCCCGCATCCAGCGGTGCGGGGCCACACGACGGTTCCCCGCAGCGGTCTCCGGGGAAGCCCTCCCCGAATCCGCAAGCTGGCGGACATACGCCTTTCGTTGCGCGCCAGGCTCTCCGGGTAGGCGGCCGAAGCCCCATCAGCTGATCAACACCCACGTCGCGGCACTATTCTAAGCCGAGAATAGTGCCGCACCCGACCTCATCTGACCGCAGAACCCCAGCATCCTACAACTGCAAACCGTTCCTGATAATACTTCGGCAGCAAAACTCCCCCCTGAAACGTTCTTCATAGGTAGTACGATGGCGTTCTGACGGAGTCGTGGACCGAGGTGGTGTTGAATCTGTTAGCACCTTGCCGAAGGCCACACGAACGCCGTCCGAACGACGGTCTGAACTCCACTATTGACGGCGAAGATCCCCCGCGTTTCTTCACCACTAATCACACACCAACATGGGCTAGTTTACCGGCGCATGGCCACCCCGGAGGGTATCTGCGCCCATGGTCTCAAAATGCGGGCGGCGGCAGTTTGCGAGTACCACTGGTTCGTTCAGCCAGGGCGGCCCCTGTTTCCACTGTCCCGTCTTACCGTATTCCACACCGTTTTCGCTCATGCAGACGCTGAACACTCTTCTGCCATGCGCGTTTGCGGCTTTGGCCGTCGCACACTCCATCTCCGTCTGCCAACCCTCCCTTGTGACGGACCGGGAAGTAGTTTCTGCCTACCTGTCAGTTGGTTCACGGCCCGAAGGCGATTTCACGGGGAGAATCGGAGGTCTTCCCATTTCGCTCTCGGTTGACGCGGAACAGCATGTCCAGGTGACCCAGTCGGGCATTCCCCTGTTCGCCGCGAGACTCG
>JALOPK010000110.1 GCA_025453925.1 Candidatus Eiseniibacteriota bacterium
CCACGAGAGATGCTCCAAGGCAGGCTCCCAGTGCCAGCGCACGAACGGCAGGAAACGCCCGTGACGTGTGCGGAGAGTCTCTGCCCATGCCGGCGGGTAGGCGATCGGCGCGGGGAAGTTCTCGATCTGCCGGTACACTGGGGAAAGCCACAGAACCGTCTTCGCGGCGCCGAGGCTCTGGAGCCGAATACGCGCTTCGCCCGCTTCGCTTCCGGCCTGCACCGTGAACCAGGGTGACCAGGCAAGATGGGCCAGGGAGGGTCCGGCCAGGAGTGCCCCTGACGTGGCATGGCGGATGGTCATCCACGGCGGTTTCCTGAATGCGTCCACGGTGAGATCTGCGGGCGTGTCGTGGAGCATCACGCGGGCGCGGCCGGGAGTGCCGGGGGCGGGCATTGTCTCCCATTGTGTGACATCGACGAGGGTGTGGTTGGCCAGGATGCAGGGGCTGAACTCATCGGATATGGCAATACCATTGATCGACGGAGCCGGATACGTCAGCGGCACATTGACGATGGCGGACCGCCTGCCATGGGCTCCCATCATGTCCCACAGCCGTGCCGCGCGGACATCGCTTCCGCCGAGATCGCCGAGGCGGGGCAGATCATCCAGACGACTCCCGAAGTGGAAGACGCCCGTCTTGCCGGGGTTCTTGCCGCTGTAGAGCGAGACCCATGCCGGAGGTGAGACATAGTGCGGCGTGGATGCCAGCAGGCCGGCGACGCCGCGGTCGAGAAGACCCTTGAGTGCCGGGAGACGCCCCTGCGCCAGTAGCGGTGAGAGAATGTCCCAGGTGGCGCCGTCCCACCCAATGATCACCACCGGCCTGGACCGCTGGACGTGGGAGCCGCCGCATCCATTCGAAAAGACCGCCACGGCCAGCAGCAGACTGGATGCCCAACGGCGGGCGGAAGCCGAATATCTCCCCTGGGCCCCCGGGAGTGACACGCTCACCGTTCACCTCCAGTCGCCCCACCCGTGGCGGATACCACCAGCCATGTAGGCCCCGCCAGCCTCGGGCCCTGCCACCCCGCATGGCCGTCACTGCAGACGACGTGGTTCCCCGGCGCACCGGCGTCTCCGCACCATGTGCCGCCGG
The DNA here is from genome assembly GCA_025453925.1 of Candidatus Eiseniibacteriota bacterium. Classification (GTDB taxonomy): domain Bacteria; phylum JAFGKV01; class JAFGKV01; order JAFGKV01; family JAFGKV01; genus JAFGKV01. The sequence goes on from JALOPK010000110.1 coordinate 1,100, forward strand.
GTTCGACCGCACGGGAGGCTGACGGGGCCTCTCCGCGCACTCCCCCGCTGCCTCGATACACGATGACGGTGGCGGCGCTCCGATTGGTCACGCAGTCCGGGTGTGCGCCATCGGACCTAAGGTCTACATTGACGACACCCAGCGTGGAAACCACCACCGTGTCGACATCGGAAACGGTGAGCCGGTAGAAGCCCGGCGACACCATCGGAAACGACGCCTCCCACCGGTTCGCAGGGCTGGTCGCATTGATCTGCGCGGCGCCTGCGGGAGTCACCGGCACCCTCTCCGCCGACCAGGGCATCCGGGCGTGGCGGCACACCCAGCCGGCATCGAGCCTGTCTACGGCAATCTGCAGAACCCCGGCCAGATTGCGCGCCTCCCCGGACACGACAAGACGCCCATCCGCCTCAGCGACCTCGACGATGCGCAGCTCTCGCCTGGCCGCCATCGCCGCCACGACAGTGGATCGGGCTTCCCACTTCGTGCCGGCGAACGCCGACCCCAGCGCCGCGGCGTACTCCACCGCGCAGCGCCAGTCGCCGGCTTCGGCCTCCAGCCAGGCCAACTGCCACAATGCCCGTGCCCGGAGGTCTCCCGCGGCCACCACCCCTGCCGCGGACTCGAGATAGCGGCGAGCGACCTCGGTGCAGTCCTCCGGGGCGGCATAGTGCGGAGAGCGATACCGGAGCATCCTGCCCAGTTCAAACGCCGCCCGTGCCTGCTGCTGCTCCAGCGGCGCCTCCGCCATCACGCGCCGGAGAATCGCCTCCTCGCGCCCGGCATGGCCGGCCAGGGAATCAGCGGCGGCCCTGGCATGAAAGTATGCCTTGTCCAACAACACCGAGAAGAACCGGGTAGAGTCCTCGCGGGTTGCCAGTTCGCCGGACTCCCATCCCGCGATCGCCGCGGCGAAGAGCGAATCCAACGCGCCCCCGTAGTCGGCCCAGAGTCCCGGCCGGTTGCACGCCAGTGCCTGCAGCGCCGCGCGGGTGGCGGCGGAGATCAGCCCCTCACGCACCATCGAGTCCGCCATGGCCGAGACCATCTCGGGCGTTCCATCGGCCGCCAGGCGTTCGAGGTCGATCGCGTCCATGCTGTGCCCCTGGGAGGCCGCGACGGCCAGCCCGGCGACAAGCGCGAGGAGGGAGGCGGAACGGCACACCGCCTCCGCTGCATTCATCGGCGGGGCTCCCGCGCGCAGGACGCTACTCCTCCCGGCGAATCGCCGCACCCAGAGCACCCAGGCGTTCCTCGATCCTCTCATAGCCCCGGTCGATCTGTGCGATGTTCTGTATGACGCTTCCCCCTTCCGCGGCCAGAGCGGCAATGACCAGTGCCATGCCGGCGCGGATGTCGGGGCTCGCCACCGTGGTGCCGCGCAAACGGGCAGGCCCCACCACAACAACCCGGTGGGGATCACAGAGAATCACGTTGGCGCCCATCGCGATCAGACGATCCACCCAGAATAGCCTGCTCTCGAACATCTTCTCGAAGACAAGAACGGTACCCACGGCCTGGGTCGCCGCGACGACCACGAGGCTCATGATGTCGGCGGGAACAGCGGGCCATGGCCCGTCATCCAGCACCGGAACGGCGCCTCCCAATTCCTGTTCCACCACGAGGCGTTCGCTCGCATCACAGTAGAGTGAATCAGCATTTGTCTTAAGCGACATGCCCAGCCGTCGGAACGGGCGCAGAACCGGCGCCAGAGCGGCCGGATCGATGGGATGCACCGTGATCCTGCTGCGGGTCGCCGCGGCCAGACCCACGAAACTGCCGATCTCGACATGATCGGGCGAGAGGGCATGGCGGCACCCGTGGAGCGGGCTGCAACCAAGGACCACGAGGCGATTCGTCCCGATCCCCGCGATGCCGGCGCCCATCGCTGTCAGCATCCGGCACACACCCTGGACATGCGGCTCACACGCGGCCGGGTAGATCACGGTCTCTTGAGGGATACATGCGGCCAGCATCAGCGCGTTCTCCGTGGCGGTCACGCCGGGCTCGTCAAGCTCGATCATTGCCCCGGAGAGGCCGGCGCTTCTGATCGACATGTCGAGCAGAGTCCCTTCCAGTCGCCAGGAGACGCCCATGGCGGACAGCGCGGCAAGGTGAGGATCCAGCCTGCGACGGCCGATCTTGTCGCCACCGGGTGACGGCAGCAGCGCCCTCCCGGAACGGGCTATCAGGGGCGCCGCGAGGAGGAACGAACCCCGGATGCGGCCGCACAGAGCGGGATCGGGCGCATGCGCCACGGATCGCGCCCGGATGGTGACCTGGTGGGCTGCGGTCCACTCCGCCAGTGCGCCGACCCCGCGGACCAGCTCCAACATGGTGTCGATATCCTGGATCCTGGGCACGTTGTCGATGATGACTTCGTCCTCGGTGAGCAACGCCGCGGCCAACGCGGGAAGCGCCTCGTTCTTGTTGCCCCGCGGAGCGACTGTCCCCTCCAGTTTCGATCCCCCCTCGATCCGGAAAACGCTCACGGAGCACTCCTTTCGAGACGAAGCAGCTCGAGACCCTCGCCGAATCGCTGCCGCCACCGGCCGGCTGAGGTCCAGAGCGTGTCAACCGAACGTTCCATGAACGGCATGTCCCAGTCAAGATAGACGAGCCAGACGCGGGGGTGATGAGCCAGCGTCTCCTCCACCCTGCGGACAATGCTGGGATCCCTCCGGGGCAGATGATCGTCGAAGGCGGCATGGACGCGGGCGCTATCTACCAGCGCGTACCTCGTGGCGGGGCGGACGGAGTAGTAGTCAGTCATGAAGATGCTGTTGCGGGATCCCGTGAGGAAGACGGCGTCTTCGGGGCTCGCCTGGGCGCGGATGGTCGCCGCCATCGTCCGCCAATCCTCTACGTGCAGCGGATAGCCCGGGACGGCCGTCTGCCGGACCAGTGCGGGCACCCAAAGCATGAGCAGCACGATGACCAGAGGAGCTCGCGAGACCGCGGCCCCCGTAGCCAGTGGAACCAGGTAGGCGGCGAACACGGGCAACAGAAGATTCGCCGGAGATCCCTCGTAAGCCAGGAAGAGATACGTCGGCAGCAGAAACGCCATAAGCAGGAAGACCTCACGCCGCGATGACGCCCACAATCGCCGCACTCCCCTCACCGCGAGAAGGGCCGGCGCCATGAGCTGCCCGGCGAAGATGACGAGCAGCGGCGAAGACGCCAGCGCCCGGATGGATGCCCCATCCAGCCGGACGAAGAGGTACCCGGCCCCCATGTAGTATGCCTGACCGAAGAGCTTCTTTGCGGCCGCCGGCAAGGAGGGGGTCGACCCCATGTGTCCGCCCTGCAGTCGGAGCAGTACCTGGCTCATCGTGGGAAGGAAGAGCGGCGCGTACAACCCCAACGCCACCAGACCAGCACCAATGAGCGGGCGGCGGTTCCGCGAGACGATCAGCGCGATGAGCCACGGCGGCCAGCATGCAAACCACCCGAGGTGATGCAGGGCGGAGGATGCGGCCGTACCGGCTGCCCACAGGTAGGCGCCGCGCCGGTGCCCGTTCACGTACGCGAGAATGCCCCAGAGCGCCGTCGACTGGGTGAATGCCATGGGTGCGTACATCCTGGCTTCCTGGGCGCCCAGGCGGACAAACGGAGACAGACAGGCGAGCCAGGCGGCCCACACGGCCAGTCGGGGAATCGGGAAGTACCGGGCGAGCCGGTAGACCACGAAGACGAGCCCTACGGCCGAGAGAACCGAGGGCATGCGCAGCGCGAACTCGCTGGATCCGAATGCCCCCATCCAGAACCGCATGAACCAGAAGTAGGTGACCGGATGCTCGTAGGGTTGAAGCCGGTGCACGGCCGCGCCATAGGTTTCGCCTTCGTCCGCCCAGAGCGAAGCGCCGCTCAACCGGAACAGACCGAGGGCCAACGAGACCAGAACGGGCATGACCGGTGAGGAGACCAGGCGGTGCAGCATCGCTCGGTTGGGTGGAACGAATGGCATCACGCGTCTTCCTCTCATGGCGACCGGGCGATCCCGCCCGCGGGGCGCCGCGTTGTGGAATGGCGCATCACACCTGCCGTCTCGCCCACCAACCGCGCCCATATCCGAAGAACAGAAACAAGACCGCCACCAAATTGGAGACCGTCATGCTGGCCCAGACGGCATCCAGCCCAAACCGCGATTGCAGCAACCAAGCGAACGGCACGCGGATTCCCCAGAGCCGGAGGAAGGCGGCGATCATCACGTACACCGTCACCCCTCCACCCTGGAACGCGCCCTGAAGAATCGACTGGGCAGCAAACAGCACCGGCGAGGGTCCCGCGATAATGAGCGCTCGATGGACCAGACTGGCAACGTTCTCATCGTGCGTGAAGAGCCGGGCGATGTCAGTCCCGGTCAACATGAGCAGGATCATGGGAACGAGCAGAACGCCGGGCAAGGCGATGACTGCCGTGCGGACTGCCTGGCGGGCGCGTTCGGGCTTGCCCGCGCCCAGACACTGTGCAACGGTCGTGGTCAACGCGCTGACGGCCGCCATCGAGGGAAGCATGCAGATCTGAAACAGCCTGCTGGCGAGGCCGAAGGCCGCCACGGGAACCGCACCGTAGGAGGCGACCAGCCTGGTGATAACTGCGAAACCCAGCGAGCTTCCGCTCATCCCGATTCCCGCGGGGAGCCCGATCCGGGCAAGGGTGGCGAGTTGCCGCGGGGAGGGCCGCCAGCCCCCAAGCCTCACCCGGAAGGGACCGCGGTGATCCGTCAGCAGGCGCAAAGCCCACACGCTGGTGGCGAGTCGCGCAAGCACCGTGGCCCAGGCCGCACCCCGGACGCCCCAGCCAAACACGAAGATGAGAAGTGGATCCAGTGCCATGTTGAGCAGGATGGCCGCCGTGTCGACGAGCATCGGGGTCGTCGTATCCCCTATGCCCTGGGAAAGGGCCCTGAGCGCAAACACCAGGCAGACCGGCCCCATGCCTGCGGCCACGATCACGAAGTACGGTCGAACCATGCCGTAGGATTCCGCCGGCGTACCGATGAGGCCGAGGATCGCGTCCGGGAACAAGACAGAGGCCAGGGTGATCAGCGAGAAGTACGCGATGAGAACCAGGACGAGATGGCCGGCGATGTCGGGGAGCCTTTCGTCTTTGCCCGCACCCTTCGACTGACCGGCGAGGACCGCCCCGGCCTGACTGATGCCGACTCCCATCGACGCGGCCAGGAAGAGAATCTGAAACGATATCACGGGCGCGTTCATCGCGCGGGCGGCATCGGGCAGCCTGCCGAGCCAGAACATATTCACCAGCGAGTGCAGACTCTCGAAGATGCTTGCCACGAACACCGGCCCGCCCAGCCGAATCATGGTGCGCAGCACGGGGCCGCGGGTCGTATCAAGGCCAGGACGGCATGACTTCGTCCCCGGAGGAGAAGGAGGAGCCGGCCCAGAGGATTCGGAGAGGGGCCCACCGGGGCCGGACCGTGGGGTTTGACCTGGAGCTGGTGAGCGGAATCGAACCGCTGACCTACGCATTACGAGTGCGCCGCTCTACCTGCTGAGCTACACCAGCTTGATAGGAAATCGGAATATGCGGCGCGGGAGCGTCAGAGCCACCCGGTCCGCTTCTCAAACTCTCTCAGCGTGGCGACAAGCCTCCGGATAACCTTCAGCCCGATCTGCGGGTTCCTCAGCACCATTTTCTCGAATGATGCGTTGGATAAGCAGAACAACGAGCATTGGGTGACGGCCTGAACCGTGGCGGTTCGCGTTTCTCCCGCCAGGAATGAGACCTCACCAAGGAGGTCTCCCTGCACCGCTGTGTTCACTTCGTGCTCGACCCCGTTGCGCGCCTTGATGATGGTCATTTCTCCCGATCGGATAATGAACATCCTGCCGTTGTTGGGGTCTCCCTCTTGAAAGAGAACCTCACCCGGTTCAAGCTCAACGATGTCGAATTCCGACTGCACGACAGCCATTGCCACGCCCTTCGTTTGACGGCGTACGGAACGCCTGGTGGAGCTGACGGGGCTCGAACCCGTTACCTCTTGTCTGCCAGACAAGCGCTCTCCCAGCTGAGCTACAGCCCCAGTGATTGAAGGGACTGTTCAGTATAGATCATGAGGGATGGATCTGTCAACCCCGTGGCTCGCTGCCTTGACAGAGAGACGCAAACCTGTGTTGTTCGTCCGCACCCCTGTCTGGAGGCATGCATGCCGGGACTTGAGCAGATTCTCCTCATTCGCCTGGGAACCATCACCGACGTGGTCGCCGCCACCGCGGTGCTCAACGGCCTCAGAGAGGCGCTCCCGACGGCGGTTGTGACGATGGTGGTGCACAAGGAGAATGAAGAACTGCTCTCCGGCCACCCCTGGGTGGACCGGATCGTGGCCTACGACCGGCGGAAGCACCATCGGGGACCCTTGGGTTTCCGGCGCCTGCTCACCACGCTCCGGGAGCAGGATTGGTCTATCTCCATCGACCTCCGGCGATCCGTCGCGACGCGTCTCATGACCCGGGCCGCCGGGGCGCCCACCAGGCTCACTGCCTCCGAAGAGTCGGCCGTGACCTCCCTCCTCGTCTCCGCGAGGATCAACCGGTTCTTCGCTCGCCGCACCAGAGTGGAGACGCTGCTGGGGAGTCTGCGGAAACTGGGGGTCGGCAACGGGTATCGCCCACCCCGGTTGTACCTCCGCCCTGAATGGACGAGCGGCGCGGGGAATCTGCTCCGTCAACTGGGAGTGAAGGCCCCGACGGTGGTCGGTCTTGGCCCGGGTGCCCGCAGGGAGACCAAGCTCTGGCCTCCGGAGCGATACGCCGAACTCGCCAAGCGCCTCTCATGTTCAGGCTCGGAAGTTCTTGTCCTGGGAAGCCATGAGGAGAAGGACATCTGCACGAAGGTTGCCGCCGGGAGGGCGGGCGTGCATGACCTCGCCGGTCGCCTCAGCCTCGGTGAACTGCTGGGTCTGACGGCCCGGTGTACCGCCTTCGTCGGCAACGACTCGGGGCCCACCCACTGTGCGCACGCGCTGGGGGTTCCAACGGTGGCGCTCTTCGGACCTACTGACGGGCGGCGCTACTTGTTCGCGGGGGGTCGCGTCATCCAGCGCACCGTCCCGTGCGGCCCGTGTTCGGTCCGCGGAAGGCATCGGTGTCCGACGGGAGACCACGCGTGCATGGAGAGCATCTCGGTCGACGAGGTGCTCCAGGCCGTCACGCAGTTGCTCCCGGCTCCCAAGGAACCCGAGGCCACGCCGTCGCGCTGGTAGCCATGTTGGGACGCCTGGTGTACTACGGCATCGGCATCCCCGCCGCGGAACTCATCGCCCGCCTGTGGGGGGGGCGAAATCCTAAGATTCGCTCGGCACTTCACGGCAACCGCATCCCCCGGCCCCGTTCCGGCGTCGATGGCGCGATGAAGCTCTGGTTTCACGTGTCCAGCCTCGGGGAGTTCGAACAGGCGCGACCGGTGATCGAGGCCGTAGGCGCCCGCCATCCCGATGCGGCGTCTTGGGTGAGCTTCTTCTCCCCTTCCGGGCTGGAGCACGCGCGCGGATACCCACACGCCGCGGACCTGTTCTACGTGCCCTTCCGGCGGCGGCACGTGCAGCGAGCCTTTGATATCATTCGGCCGGATGCCGTCGTCGTCATACGATTCGATCTCTGGCCCGGGCTGGCGTGGGAGGCGGCCGCGCGGGACGTGCCTCTTCTCCTCGTCAACGCGACGCTCCGCGCCGGTTCCCCGCGCAATCACCCGCTCCTGGGGCCCCCGCAACGCTTCTTCTACCGGCATGTCACGAGGGTGCTGGCAGCAACAGAGGGTGACGCCACCCGCCTGCGCCGACTCTGCGGCCCGGGCGTACCGGTGGAGGTAGGCGGGGATTCGCGGTACGACCGTGTCTGGCAGCGGTCGACCGCGGCGATCTCTCTGGGGAGCCTTGACACGGTGCTCGGTACGGCGGCGCGGCCCGTCCTCGTCGTCGGGTCTTCCTACGAGCCGGAAGAGCGGGTTCTGGTGGAGGCCCTTGCGGTGCTGGGCGGGCCATCGGCATCGATGAGCGTCGTGGTGGTCCCCCATGAACCGACCGAGGAGCGCCTCAGGTTCGCCGAACGGTT
>JALOPK010000465.1 GCA_025453925.1 Candidatus Eiseniibacteriota bacterium
CCAACGAGTTCGGCTCTCTCTCGTCCGCGAATCCCACAAAGCAATACCTGACCCCCAGGCCTCCTTGTCATCGACTCTGTCCGAGTAGGCCCGCGCTTCCCCTCGCCCTCCTCGCGACCAGGCAGCGCTCATCAACGTCCAACCACCGGAATGAGCCGGGTCATGGCCGGCCGGTGACCCCTGAGCTGCATCGATGCCTGGGGCTGATCCCGGCCCGAGACACAACCGGCTACCATCCGGGCGTGCCCGGGGCGGGGCACCTCTGTCTCGCGACTCAGATCAGCGCGATGAGGGGGTTCTTGCTTCGGACCTTGACGCCGCGGAACCACATGGCCAGCGGGAGCATGACTGCCAGAAGCGCCACCCATCCAACGAACGAAGCGGTGACCGCGCCCTGCCGGTAGAACACGCCGAACCGGTCGGCCACGATGGACAGCACGGAGATGTGCACCACGTAGAAGAACAGCGGCACGCGGCCCACTATGCCCAGCCAGCCCACAAGCGGCATTGCGACCTGTCCGATCAGGTCGATAAGCCCCACGAAGAAGCAGACCGCCCCGAAGAACCAGAAATTGTGGAAGAGGTTGGGCGGGTATTTCTGGTCAAGGACAAAAGAGTACCCGGCGAACTCGTCGAACGGATAGGTGGTGCCCCATCCACGGTTCAGCCTGATCAGCGTCGCCAGCCCGATGGCCACCGCCGCGATGGCCCAGCTCCACACAATCCGCTGCCGGGCGGTCTTCCAACCGGCCAGCCAGCCCTGCGCCATGACCGATCCCAACGTGGCAAGGCTGAACCACGGGATAATCGGATACTTGTTCCAATCCCCGGCGTCCACGAACGTCTGCATGAGGATCCGCTGCCACGCGATATCCGCGTTGTACGGGATCGTCAGGAGGAACGGCTGAACCAACGAAGCGGCGAGCCCTATGGCGAGCCTGATCTGCCAGCGGGCATTGATGAAGAGCGCCAGCAGGCACATCGAAATGCCGATGCACGCGATGATCCCGAAATGGGGGAGGTTCAGCTTTCGGAAGCCGATCCATGCCGAATTGACGATCGTCACCTGCACGAGGACCAGGAAGAGGCCTCGCTGGATGAGGTGCCACTTGGATTTCCACTCCGAGGATCCATTGGCGATGCGGCGGCGGTAGGTGAGCCATGACACGGCACCGTTCATCATCAGGAAGCCCGGAGCGCAGAGGTACCCCATGTACCGAAGCCAGAACTGACCGTGATCCGCGAAGAGAGGATCGAACATGTCCAGGCTCTTCCACGCGCCGTTGAAGAAGCCCGAGCTGTGCCCGAGAGCCATCATCACGCCGACGAGGCCCCGGAACTGGTCAATGAACAGATACCGCTGCTTCGCGGCCACGGACACCCCCTTGTCTGGGTGTGGATTGCCATCTCCTCCGCGCGCGCGAACTTCGGTCTGCCCGGTTCAGCGCGATGAAGTCGGTCGAAGGTGGGCGATGATAGTCGGCATGCATGCGAGAGGTCAAGGCCGGATGTGGCCCTTCGTCCGGCACGGCAGCACGCACGGCACCGCTCCCCGGGCGGCATCTTCCGTGAGCGCGCTCCCTCTCGAGGCGGAGACGGCGGGATCATCATGCTCTTTGACTTCGGCTGCCTCGGGCGCTTTCTTGCTGATGCAATGTGCGGGACGGGTGGTGCGATCTCTCCCGGAGAATGCGACATGTCCTGGTCCACTCGAATCGCCGTTCTGTTGCTCGGTTGGCTTGCGGTCGTTTCACAGGAACCCTCGCATGGTTATGCGGTGATCGAAGACTTCGATGACGGAGTCGTGGATCTGGGTTCCTATCCGGGAGAAGACATCGATCCCGACGCATGGCTTTTGGACGGGAAGAACACCTACCAAGACTCCCCATTCGCGCTCCGTCTCCACGGGAACACGTGGAAGACCGAGCAGATCACCCCGGTGCAACTGGATTCCGCCGATGTCTGGGAGATTGCCGGCTGCGTGGAAGGCTCGGTGGAGATCCAGGGCTTTGGGTTGATGGACTCGGCCAACGTGCTTTTTTACGCCCTGGCGGGTTCGCAGATGCTGGATATCACCACATGGGTCACTGTGTACCAGGGCGCTTTCCCCGCGGGGGCATGGAATGCCCTCCTCCTTCCCGTCGCGGATGACTGGCGTGCCTACTTCGGCTACCTCCCCCGTGTGGACAAGCTGGTGTTCGTGTGCGACAATGACGGGGGTGGCTCGGGCTCCGCCTCGTTCGACCATGTCACGGATGTCACCGACGACCTTCCGGTCGCTCCGACGGTCGCCGTCACCCATACCATGGGCAAGGTTTTCCGCGACACGCAGGGCGGCCGGCACGTACACGTCCAGTTTTTCGCGACCGTGACCGACCCGGATAGCAAGACCCACGAGTTCTCCTGGGACTTCGGTGATGATTCGACGAGCACCGAGCAGAATCCCGCCCACACCTACTCGGTCCTGGATGATCATCCCTACACCGTGGTGCTGGCCGTCGTAGACAGCACCGATCGCTGGGGTTGGGGGTCCTGCACCGTCAGAGTCGATCCGGGGCCGACCACGTTTCCCGTCACCATGAACTTCGTGGGTGACATCATGCTGGCCCGCGGGTACGAGCAGAGTGGGGGCTTCATCCCGACTCAGGGGGTCAACGCCATCTTCGACCCCACCCTCGCG
>JALOPK010000111.1 GCA_025453925.1 Candidatus Eiseniibacteriota bacterium
TCAAGCACCAGCTCGCCTGGTACCGGGGACGCATTCCGCAGCTCAAGGGTGGCCCCTGGAGCGCATATGAGCGGCTCCACTTCGGCCAGCCACTGTGGCCGGAACATGGTGGCCAGACTGAACGTCGTGACCGACACGACCAGGGCTGCGGTAGCTGCCGCGGCAAGGCCCCCCAGCGTCTCGCTCACGCCAGCACCCCGTCGTCGGCGGGCATCGCTCTGCCCCGCCGATGCACCGGGTCGCCGGAGGTTCGGCCACTCACGGCCACGAATCCTGCGAGAGCGCGAGGCCACCTTAGTCACCACGCGCCCCATCGGGACGGTCTGGCGGTGCCGAGAGAGAGAACTCACACTCACCAACGGCATTGGAGGGCGGCGACGCCGCGTCGCCATTCCTCACCCCGGCCCGGTAGAAGAACGAGTCGCCGGGATCGGCTATTCCTTCAGAGAACTGGAAAGAGGTGTCGGGTGCGACCGCGATATGCCATGGCACGCCCACGGCCTCGAACTGAGATGCGGTAGACCGGTAGAGGTCGTAGTAGGCAGCTCCCGGCACGGCGATCCAGAACAGTCGTGCGGCGGTTGGGGTCACGAGCTCGATGGAAAGCGTGGTCGAACCCAAGGGGGAACTCACCCGCCAGGCGTGGACGAGGCATTGCTCACCGTCGGCACGGTGCTCGAGTAGGTAGAGAATGCCGTGCTGGCGGTCGAAGCACATCGCGCCCACCAGCGAGTACTTGTCACGGTATGCGTCGCGTTCGGCATCGAACATCACTACATCGATGTCCAGGGAGTCGTATGGTTGCGGCGCCCATGTCGGCTGTTCCCCCCGCGCCACGGCCCCCAGCTCCTCAGGGTCGAGGAAGAGGATTTGCGTCTTCACGCTGTCCGACCAGTAGCCCCGATCATCGTACGGCCAGGGAGGCACGGGCGGGTAAGGCGGCTCATCGGGCCACACGGTGCCGTCCATGAACCCGTACCACCACGATCCCATCCCTTTGGTTCCCACAAACGCCACCGCAGCCTTGTCACCCGCCGTGAGCCATGCGCCCCCGCTCCAGTCGTCATCGGGATTGAACGTCCGCATGGCCATGGAGTCAGCAGTGAGGATCTCGGGGATCCCAGGTTGCTGGATGCCGTAGAGGAGAAGGGGTGTCACCTGCGTGAGGGTTGCCCCCGGCAACGGCGGATTCCCCTCGTTCCATGGGCCGTAGGCAAAGAGGGCAGGCCCCAGCCCCGACCAGAACCCCTCACGAAATCTGCCGGTAGCGAGGAGCCGGCCGGGAGTATTGGCACCGGCCCACGCCTCCGGTATGTCGAACAGGTAGTCGGCCGTCGCATAGGGTGTGTAGCCGGCCATCCGCCAGGGGCCCGCGGGCAGCGGGCTCGACAGGCTGAGTTCGCACCACCCGTGGGTCGGCACGAACTCCTGAAAATGCTGGCTCCAGCAGAAGTGGATCTTGCCGGTCGCCTGCCCACCCTGGGCCGGGAGGTAGGCAAGACCCGCCTGCGGCACCTCCAGGTTACCGAACATGCCGCCGGGTATGTCAGCGAACGGCTGCAGGGTTGCGGCGGTATTCAGATCGTCGAGGTTCTTCGTCGGTGAAATGACCGGCACGGGGATGCTGATCTCCGACACCAGTTGGAGCTGGTTATGCCCCAGAGCAAAGATCGATCCGGGAACGCCGTCGACAGGCCCTGAAGGGTCGCCATCCGGGTAGAAGGTGGCCGCGAATCCGCTCCAGTTCCACCCGTAGTCGCCCTCATCGGGCAGGCGGAACGCGCCCAGGTACTCGAGATCGCTTGAATGGAGGAGTTCGGCATGAAGTGAACAGACGACCACCGCCAGCCAGAGACCGGCAGCCAGCGCTCTCATCAACAACCTCCGGGGCTTGGGGGATGAGGGCATCCACAGGATTGAACGTATCGCGACTGAAGTCGGTTGCCCCCGCACCACCGGATGCGGGGCTCCACCTGACGATCTCTGTTGAGTGGGCTCCAGGCGTCTCGCTGCGGGGCGGGGATGGAGGCCCCGCCCCGCGCGAGAAACGAGGCTCCTACCGTTCCTCTCCGGCCGCCGTACCTGAGTCGCCTGCGCGCCCCATCAGCGGGATATCCGCGCCGAAGTCGAACTCGCCGACGGTGTTGGAGGCGGGAGCGGTCTGGCTGGCGTTCCGCGCGATGCCGCGGAAGAAGTAGTTTGTCGCCTCATTGCCCACGCCTGCCGAGAAGTCGTACTGCACGGTCGGAGAGGCGATTGTCTGCCACGCAGCACCCGACGGATTGAAGAACGGCGTGGTGCTGCGGTAGAGGTCGTAGAACGTCGCGCCGGTCACGGCGGCCCACGAGAGCCTGGCGGCTGTGGGATTCAGCTGGACGATACTCAGGACCATGGGGTTCAGCGCCCCGCCGCCCCCGCCGGCTGCATGCCAGAATCCGTGGTGGGTCTGGTAGGTACCGCCTGTCGAGATCCCGACGGGCGAACTCTGGCCGGTGGTGCCGGTGACGACGTACGCCCCGCCGGTCATGCGCGCGCCGCCTCCGGCAAACACCGAGGGGTAGACGGTGTACTGGGCCTTGGCCTGGCCGGGAAGGGCCACTGCGAGGCCGAGGAGGATCAGCAGGATTCTCATAGCACTACCTCCCTGTGTCACTAGTACCGCCAGATCCGCACGCGGAACTGCTCCCCCGGGTACATCTCGCTCCCCTTGTGGACCTGGATGCTCGTCGTGGTCAGGCTATGCCAGAAGAAGCCCCAACCGTCTGAACCGTCATCATCTCCGCCGGCGAAACGATTGGTGACGCCCAGCCCGTTGATATTGTGTTGGATGTCAACGACGTAGTCGGCCACTGACCCGCCCAGGCTGTGGGTCAGGGTGACGTTGCCGTCTACGGTTCCGCTCTGCCAGCCGCTGTCATACGCCGGCTCGGGGAAGAACCCCTCGCTCACCGTGAGCGACCCGTTGATGTTCACGTCGCCGACGAAGTACCCGGCCCAGCCAGTTGAGGTGTTCTCAGCGTAGAGCGCACGTCCGCTCGGAGAGTGGGAGAGAGCGTAAACGCCGTTTGTGACATTGGCGTTAGCGGTCGCCTCGCCGTAGACACCGGTCGCCGGAGCCGACCCTCTCACGCCGGTCCCCTGCGAGGAATTGCTCAGCCCGTAGACGCCATAGGTCAGACCCTCGGTGGCATAGGATCTGCCGTACACGCCCCGCGAGTTGTCGGTCGTGGAGTAGCTGCGGCCTAGCACACCGTAGGTCTCACCGCTGCTTGCAGTCGCCACGCCGCGGACGCCGGTTCCGGATGACGAAGCAGTCTCGAAGTAGCCACCGTAGCATAGCCCAGTTGTGGCCCACGCCATGCCGTGCACGGCAGAACCGGCACTCGACATCACTTCGCCGTAGACCCCCTTGGTGTCTCCGCTGGCAGCCGAAACGTATCCATGCACACCGACGCCGTTCGGGGAGTGGGCACGGCCGTAGACCCCCTCCGTGGCACCTGTGGTAGCCGCGGCATTGCCAAGCACTCCGCATCCGCCTGTGGAATGGGTCTCGCCCCAGATGCCATCCGCATCTGCGCCTGAGGTCCTGGTGTTGTCTGCGGTGAAGAGCGGGCCGGTGAGACTGGATTCCACCTCGGTGCCGGGGACGAGCCCGCTCGCCATGTAGGCGTAGCCGACGCTGGCCATGCGCTGGCGCGGGCTCTGGTCCACGCCGGCGAACCGGACCGCGAGCCAGTAGTCCTCATCGAATGCGAGCAGGATCGCAGGTTGCGGTGAGGACCCCAGGAGCACGGAGAATACGCCACCACTCGTCGCGACGGACACGTCGCCGCTCTCCCAGACTTGCGACCCCGTCGTTGCATCGTCGTAGAGCCTGAACTGCATGGTGTAGCTGCCATCGGCTACCGGAGTTCCCGCAGCATCGGTGACCCTGCCCTGGTAGCTGATGACTTTGGGAATGTCGGCTTGTGCGCCTCCGGCGATGGCCAAGAGGCAAAGGGTGACGAGGACCGTTGAAGAGACGCTGCGGTGGATCATGGGAGCCTCCTTTCTCCACGCATCATGCTCTCCTTGTGCGGGTCTCCATGACGCGCACTGCTTCTCTCTGCACCAAATGATGCATGGCACCAGTCAGACTTTTATCAGACCGGCTGAAGTGCACTGTACTGCTTGGAGTTCCGACTTCATGTACGTGGCCCCGAGAGGCCATCCGGAAGCGCTCAGATGCCCCGGCAACGGGTTGCTTCACTGCCGGCGCGGCGCCGCCGAGGATCTTGCGCGATCGCTGCTGCCACGGCTCATTCCCGGAAAGCAGTCCCGTCGCGAATTCTGATATGCCCGAGGACGCAATGACGAGTGCACCAGACCGTTGGCCCGCCACACGGCGGTCCCTGCGCGATCTCCTCATCGGCGAGCAGCAGCCCCTGGCCCATGTGGTTGCTCTCGGTGAGGGACTCATCGGTCAACTTGAGCGGCTACGGGATCGCGGTGAACTTCCCCACCGCCTCGCCCCCGAGGACATCCTCATCGAGGATGAGACCACGCATGCTGTTCTCCTTGTGCCTTCCGCATCGGGAGCCCCGCCGAGTGGATACGCGAGCCCCGAGGTCGCCCGTGGCGATGCTCCCGATGAACGTTCCGCGGTGTGGCAGGTGGGCGTGCTGCTCTTCGAACTGCTGACCGGAAGCGCGTTGGAGCCCCATGATGGCGCGGGAGGGGAATCTCATGCCGCGCTCCCCTCACTTACCGCGACCCGGGCCGACATCCCGGACCAGCTCGCGTGCGCCATCTACCGCATGCTCGATACGGATCCTGACTTGCGCCTCCAATCCCTCGACGAAGCTCGGGAAGCGCTCTCGCCGCATGCCGTTCGTCGCGGCCCCCTGCCTGGCGACTCCCCTCCGTCGACCTCCTTCACATGGGCGGTTCCCTTCGTCGGGCGCACGGCCGAGATGTCCCGGGTCCGCCAGATTCTCACCGACTCCCCCGCGAGACTTCTGACGGTGCTGGGGCCCGGGGGAATCGGGAAGAGCCGTCTCGCCTTCCATGCGGCTCAGACGCTGGCGGAAACATTTGTCGATGGGGTCTGCATCGTGCCCCTGGGTGCCGTACAATCCCCGGCGTTCATCCCGCTGGCCATCGGCAATGCGTTGGATTTCGCGTTCTACGGCCGGCGCGATCCCGTGGAGCAGTTGACCGGCTTCTTGGAGGGGAAGAACCTGTTGCTCGTGCTGGACGACTTCGATCGCCTCATCGAGGGTGCCGACCTGATCGCCACGCTTCTGCACCACGCCAACGGACCGCGGATCATGATCACGTCGCGCAGCAGGCTGAATCTCTCCGAGGAGACGGTGCTCACGATTGAAGGGCTCTCCGTGCCGCCTGATGCCGACTCACCGGATGCGGCAGGCTATGCCGCAGTCATGCTCTTCAGGGAGCACGTCCGGCGGATCGGGGCGGCATCCTTGGTGTCGGAACTCGATCTTCCTTTCGTGGCGCGCATCTGCCAACTGCTGGACGGCGTGCCCCTGGGCATCGAGCAGGCGGCAAGCTGGGCCAGAACCCTGTCATGCGGCGCCATCGCCGATGAGATCGCCCACGATATTGACTTCGTTGCCACTACCGTGCGCGACGTGCCGGAGCAGCATCGAAGCATGCGCGCGGTGTTCGAGCGCTCATGGCGCCTGCTGGAACCCGCCTATCGTGAGCCCCTCGCCCGCACCGCGGTGTGTCCCGGCGGTTTCAGACGCGACACAGCGGAAGCCGTCGCCGGGCTGAGCCTGACCTCGCTGGGACAGCTCATCGACCGGTCCCTCATCCAGCGGGCGGGGCCATACCGGTACCGCCTCCATGAGTTGCTCCGGCACTTCCTCCTCGAGAAGCTGGCGGAACAGCAGGGGGAGCCCGGACGGACGCGTGCCCGTCACGCCGAGTGGCTCGCGGCGTTCCTGGACACGGAGGACCGGGGAATCCGTGGAGGCGACCCCGAGTCTCTGGCAAGGGTTGACGCGGAGTCCGCCAACATCAATGCGACCATGGAATGGGCACTGCGCAGCGGTGAGATCCATGTCGTGGAGAGGATTCTGGATCCCCTGTGCACCTTCCTGTCGGTGCGCGGGTGGCACAGGCTGGGCGATCGGCTCTGCGGCGACGCGATACCGCTGCTGAGGGGTATGCCCCCCGATCCTGCGCACCGGCGACTTCTGGCTCGATGTCTCTCATGGCAGGCGTCTTTCCAGTTCCGGTTGGGAACGCGGGCGGGCACGCGGGCGCTTCTGGAAGAGAGCCGAGGGATACAGACCGAGACAGGCGCCATCCGCGACCTCGCCTTCACGCTTCGACACCTCGCGTTGGTTGCCCATTCCCAGGGCAACAGTGATGAGGCAACGGCGTTTGCCGAGGAGGCGTTGGCGCTCTGCCAGTCCAGCGGTGACCAGCGCATGAAGGCATTTGTGCTTGGCGACATGGGGATCAGGGCGCAGGCCGCCGGTGACTACCGCGCGGCGCGACAGCTCTATGGCGAGAGCCTTGCATTGCACCGCAGCGACGGCACGGTCACGGGTGTCATCAGTTCTCTCACCGGCTTGGGAACGATATGCCGCTCATACGGAGAGGAGAGCCCGGCGCGCGACTACTTCGAAGAGAGTCGATCCCTCAGCCGCCAAAGCGGCAATCGTCGCAGTGAGGTGTTCGCGACCATGAACCTCTCGAATCTCGCCCAGGATCGCGGCGAGAACGAGCAGGCGCTGGCGCTGGTCACGGAGGCTCTCGGTATCGCCCGCGAAATCAGCCAACCCGATACCGTGGCGATGTGCCTCTGCGTCATGGGGAACGTGTATTGTGAACTTGCGCGGCTCTCCGAGGCGCAGCGCGTGCTGGAGGAGAGCCTCGCGATTCGGGTCAAACTGGGAGCCACCCAGGAGGCCGCGGTATCGCGCACATGCCTGGCTGATGTGCTGTATCTTGCCGGTGAGTTCCACCGCGCAGGCGGGCTGTACGCGGAGAGCCTGCGCGTGTTCGAGCGCGACAACAATCGTTGGGGCCTGGTCAGCTCGCTTCGCGGGCTGTGCGATGCCCACATGGCGCGGGGTGACCTTACGGCGGCGACTGCCGCCGGAGAGAGGATGCTTGCAATCCTGCGGGGAACGAGCGACCGCCCGCACTGCGCGCAGGCCTTGGAGTCGTGGGTTGGTGTGCTTCTGGCCAGGGGCGACCATCGGCGGGCCGCAGAGCTGTGGGGCTGTGTCAGTGGCTACCTCACAACGGCGCGGGCCGGCAGCGGGTGGTGGCAGGGCGTCAGGAGAGAACTGGAGGAGGCGCTTTCCACCGCGGAGCTTGAGGAGGCCATCGGGGGCGGCGGGCGGACCAGTCCCGAGGAGATGGTGGACCGGCTCGCCGTAGAGGAATGCGGGTCATGACGCGGAGCGCAGGAAGCGGACACTGACCCCCGGCGGACTCCGGCGTCAGTGGTGGCGCTGAAGCGTGATCAGCCTGCTCTGAATGAAGGTTCTCCCCCCCGCCGCATTAGCGGTCAGGCGGACCCGGTAAACCCCGTCCGATGCGATGTGCCCTCCGTCCGTCCTGCCGTCCCATTCCACGGTGTACTCCCCCGCGGAGTGGGTCCCCGTAACGAGTAACCGCACCCGTTGCCCCGTTGTGTCGCTCACCTCAATGATGACGTCGCTGATTCGGGGCAACCCGAAGGAAATGGCCACCTTCGTAGGTGTCGACACGGAACTACCCGTCTCCAATTGATACCCGAATGACATCGCTGCACCTCGTCGGCGCGGCCGACAGACCGATTTCTCCGGCCACCACCCACATACATGCATTGGGGCAGTCAGACTTTTCTCAGATTCTGGTCGCGCGCTACCACAGCCGGTGTGGATGCGACCTGCCTCCCGGGAATAGCCAGGCCGGGTTCGGGGTAGTAATGGTACGCACTACTCATGGGAACGCAGTGTCGCTGGGTGTCGGCCCGACGGGTCGCGGGAAGCATCGCCAAACCCGCGCCCTACCCTGATCGGGCCGCGTGCAAGGAGGGTCGCGTATGTCGATGGCGTGGTGGATCTGGTTCATTGCCGCCGCCGTGTTCGCCATCAGCGAAGTGTTCACGGCTGGGTTCTTCCTGTTCTGGTTCGGAATCGGCGCAGCCGTGGCCGGGGTCTTCGCGCTGGTCGGGCTGAGCGCCCTCTGGCAGTGGATCTCGTTCATCGTGGTGTCCTCGGTGTTGGCCATGCTGTCGAGGCGGTTCGCCGAACGGTTTTCGAAGCCGCAGCCCGATGGCATCGGCGCCGACCGGCTGCGCGGACGCCGGGGCATCGTGGTCGAGACCGTGGACAACCGGCGAAACACGGGAAGGGTCAGGTTGGACAAGGAGGAATGGCGCGCGGAGAGCGAAACTGACGAGCCCCTCCCGCCCGACACGGGAGTGGTCGTTACCAGGATCGAGGGCACGCGGGCCATCGTGCGTCCCTGCGAGAAGGAGGAGTGAGCAATGATTCTGCTTATCATCATCGCCGTCGTCGTGTTCGTCTTCGCGTCAAGTGGGATCAAGACTATCCGTCCGTGGCAGAAGGGGCTCATCGAACGGCTGGGGAAGTACCAGCGCACTGTGGGCAGCGGGTTGAACGTAATCGTCCCGTTCATGGAGAGACTGATCAAAGTCGACATGCGCGAGCAGGTCGTCGATGTGCCGCCCCAAGCCGTTATCACCAAGGACAACGTGGCGGTCGAAGTCGATGCCGTGGTCTACTATGAAGTAACCGATCCAGTCAAGGTGACCTACAACGTCAGCAACTTCTACCTGGCGGCGACGAAGCTCGCCCAGACTAATCTCAGGAATCTGGTCGGTGACCTGGCGCTGGATGAATCGCTGACATCGCGAGAGGTGATCAATACCCGGCTGCGCCAGATTCTGGATGACGCCACCGACAAGTGGGGCACCAAGGTGACCCGTGTTGAGTTGCAGCGGATCGAACCGCCCCGCGACGTAACGGAGGCCATGCACCGCCAGATGAAGGCCGAACGCGACCGGCGCGCCATGATTCTTGAAGCCGAGGGACACAAGCAGTCTGCCATTCTCAAGGCTGAAGGCCAGGCGGAGGCCATCAAGAAGGTCGCGGATGCCGACCG